>JALLOM010000034.1 GCA_027717865.1 Acidobacteria bacterium AH-259-O06
AAATGCTGGTTAGGGTCGAGTTTTGTTAAAATGAGGCATGGCTTCGGCGTACGCTTCCGAACAAGTCAGCCGTTTGCCCAGGCCCGCCGATAATTGCGCTATCGCCCTGCAAAGAGTCGATGCGGGAACAGAAATCACTTTCAACGGAAACTCTTTTAACTTGGATTATAGCGTCCTGGAAGGACACCGCTTTGCGGTTCGACCCATTTCCTGCGGTCAAGCGCTGTTGTCTTGGGGATTACCTTTTGGTCTGACCCTTCGCCATATTAGCCCAGGCAATTACGTTTGTAATGAGCAGATCCTTGAGGAGCTCAGGGTAAGAAATCCGAGCTTTGAGCTTCCTCCCGAACCTAACTTCCGTGACGAATTCCAACCCTATGTCTTAGAGGGAGGCCGTTTCCAGCTGGGCCAACAGGTGCCTCGGCATGGCGAAATCCGTACTTTCATGGGATATCGCCGCAGCCCAGCCCGCGGCGTGGGAACCCGCAATTACATTGTCATCCTAGGGACGACCTCTCGGACTTCAAGTTATGCCCGTGTTCTGGGTGAGCGGCTCAAAGGAATAACGGCATCCTGTGAACACATCGACGGTATTGTCTGTGTATCGCATACTGAAGGTGGGAGTGAGGAACGACCAAATAACCTCGAATTCTTGCTGCGTACCCTTGCCGGTTTCATGGTCCACCCCAATGTGGGAGCCGTACTGGCCGTCGACTACGGGTCGGAAATGGTGACTAATGAGATGCTGCGGCACTTCATGGAAGGGCACGGCTATCCCCTGAAAGAAGTTCTGCATCGTCGTTTGACCCTGAGAGGAAGCTTCCAGGCCAGTTTGGAAAAAGGGGAAAAAATCATTAGAGGGTGGTTGAATTGGGCTGATGGAATGCCGCGCACCGAGGAAGCGATCGCCGAACTGAAGATTGCCCTACAGTGCGGTGGTTCGGATGCGTTTTCGGGAATCTCCGCTAACCCGCTGGCAGCCTGGGTCGCCAAAGAAATCATTCGCTATGGAGGAGCGGCCAATCTGGCCGAGACGGACGAATTGATCGGTGCCGAGTCCTATGTCTTGAAAAACGTTAGGGATCTGGATACGGTGCGCAGGTTTCTGAGCACCGTGGAACGATTCAAGGAGCGGATGGCCTGGCACGGCCATACTGCGGAGGGTAATCCCTCAGGAGGAAACAAGTTTCGAGGACTCTACAACATCGCCCTGAAGTCCATTGGGGCCGCTATGAAACTCCATCCCCAGGTGCGGCTGGATCATGTCATCGACTATGGAGAACGAATGCTCCAGCCGGGGTTTTACTTCATGGACAGCCCGGGGAACGATCTTGAAAGCGTTGCAGGACAGGTGGCTGCTGGCACCAATATGATCTTTTTCACGACCGGAAGTGGTTCGATTACCAATTTTCCTTTCGTCCCCACCGTCAAGATCATGAGCACAACCCGGCGTTATGAACTGGTCTCCCGGGAAATGGATGTCAATGCTGGAGCATACCTGGGGGGAACGCCCATGCAGGAGTTGGGGAGGCGCATGTTGGAGCTGACAATCGAGGTGGCCTCAGGGGCTCGGACCAAAGGAGAAAGGGCCGGACATTACCAGGTCTCCATCTGGAGAGATTGGCGGCAGACGGACACCCGTAATCTCAAGCGTTTGCTGCGAACTCCGGAACCCGCGGGGAAGCCCCTGCCCATTAAGGTTGATGGTTCAGATTCCCGCCTGACCTTCAAGGCCATCCGCCAGGGGAACGGGTATACCACCGACCAGATCGGCCTGATCCTTCCCACCAGTCTGTGCGCGGGCCAGATTGCCCGGATGATCGCCGGGCGTCTCAACGGCAAGGGAATTGGACAAAAACAGCATCTTTCCCGCTTTGTAGCCCTAGTGCATACCGAAGGGTGCGGTGTATCGGGTGGATCCTCAGAGGTCCTCTATACCCGCACCTTGCTGGGATACCTGACCCATCCGCTGGTAAAGTTCGGTCTGCTCCTGGAGCATGGCTGTGAAAAAACCCACAACGATTACATGCGAAACCAGCTCGAGCAATTGGAGCGCGATCCCGGGAAGTTCGGCTGGGCCAGCGTACAGCTGGATGGTGGAATAGAGCGGGTGATGCAGAAGGTGGAAAATTGGTTCGAGGCTGCTTTATCCGGGATCAAGCCCCCGCTTTATGAAACGGTGGGATTAAGGTTCCTGCGCCTGGGGCTACTAGCTTCGGGTGCTGTCCCGGTCGAGGCGGCGCGAAGCCTGGTCGAGCTTACCCGCACCGTGGTGGGCGCCGGCGGCACGGTGGTCGTTCCCCAGGCCACAAGTCTGCTCTCCTCTTCCGTTTATGTTGAGGGAATCAGGGGAGCTTCCTCTGTAGAGGCTTCTCTGGCCTATGGACAGAGGACAGAGGCTGCAGGATTTTACGTGATGCACACCCCTACGAAGCACTGGGTCGAAATTCTAACGGGTCTGGGAGCCACCGGCGTGCAGCTCATCTTGACCCATATTGGAGGTCATCCCGTGCAGGGCCATCCCATGATTCCACTGGCGCAGGTCACTTCACAGGATTCGGTACGGCAGCTTTGCGGAGAAGATCTGGACCTGCTGCTGGAGGGACAGCCGGCATTGTGGTCGGAGCAAATGCTGAAGCTGCTGGCGAACGTCGCCTCACGCCGCTATGTCCCCAGACTTCATAGTCAAGGCAATACCGACTTCCAGTTCGCCCGCGGACTGCTGGGCGTTTCCATGTGAGGGAGGGGTCTGACCCCTTCCCCCCCCCCGAAACACGAAAACACGAAAGCCAAAGACCTGTCAGAAGCCAAATGACCTGTGCTTGCGCACGACTCCAATTCCGTCTCGGTAAACCTTCAAGACTGCTTCTCGCTGCGCGTCATTGGCAAATTTGCCTTTGGCCTTGATGACCTCAATACTTTGCTCCATCTCGGCGATCAACTCCTGGGCAATTTGCGGCCGGTAGATTCGCTTGCCGGCAAGCTCGACGTAGATGGGACTCGTATGGGCGTACAGATCCTTGCCAAATTCGTTCTCACCGGCCTTCAACGGGATGCGCAAGGCAACCCATCCCGGCTCACCAATATCAAGCCAATATTTCATCTCCGCTGTGAAGTGTCCCTGGGCAGGTTGGCTGCCAATTGAATGAATCACCTTTCCATTGTGAACCAGTTCAATCTTCTGGAAATCATTGCGTCCGATGGCGTGTCCGGTGATCTGCAACTGGCCGGGACCCGCCATGGCAATCGTATCGCCCACGCGGCTGTCGCCCACTTGGAACTCCAGGAAGGTTCCATTGGTGATGTAGGACCGTCCGGCGGTGAGCGCCCTCAGCCAGCTCTTGCTAGTCAATTCGCCGTCGATCGGGACGTAAACGCGCGAAAAATCGTAAATGAACCAGTCGGTACCGGTGGAAAAAGGTATCTTCATTCCCAGGTTCAAATAACGGTAATACGTGTCCTCATAAGTGCCGTGGGATCCGCCGTCGAAAATGTTCTGGGCGTCAAGCAATCCGGCCATCCAGTTGGGGATGTCCTCGAAGCCGAAGTTGTTATGGCACCAAATGACCGATGCCCCGTGGCCGCGCGCGGCCTTGATCCCGCGTTGAAGCGGAATGCCGTCTGTGCCCTTTCCCATGATGCCGGGACCGATGCTGACGGGTTGGATCAGCTTCAAGATGTCCAGAAGCATGACGTGCCCATAGCCTTCACCGCCGCGACCAAAATTATGTCGATGTTCTTCGCCGTTGCCGAACAAGGCCCCATCTTGGGAAAGCCTTTTCAGATCGCCGCTGGTAAAGGTGTTGGAAATGTAATCTCGCTCCTCCGGCAAGCGTCTTAAATAGGAAACAAAGACGAGGTCCAGGCCGTCCGCCTTGGGGACCACGCGCAGGTAGCGATCGGCTTCCGCCTTAGTCAACTTCATGAGGTGCAGGTGGGTGTTTCCGGATCGCAGTCCTTTTGCAGCCGCCTTGTAGAACCGCTTGAGAGGAAGCCGTACGTTGGCCGTTTCCATCCCGGTCAGGTCCACTTCATGCTCGTACTTTTCTGTTTCCAGGCCCTGAAAGGCCGCGATCTTCAGCTTGGTCTGCGGAACCGTAATGGTCGTGCCACTGGGCATGGCGTACCAGTTCATGTTGCGTTCGATCATTTCGGCCAACTTTATTGCCTTAGCTTGGGAAACATTGATAATGCGCACCAATCCGGGCAGTGACTTTTTTGTTTTGGCATCCATCAGATTGATGGTTAGTTGGCAGGTCTTACGATTCGTGTTTGCTTCGGTCGGCTTCTCCGCCAGCGCGGCGGCCCTTGCCTGGGCGAGTTGTCGCGCCTTCTCAAACTTGTGAAGCGTGTGACCGTGACCCAGGACGCGGCCCACACAAAATATGGTCGCTGCGGCGCACAAGCAAAGCGCCATAGTCTTGCTAGTGGCGATGATCTTCACTTGAAGTCCTCCATTCTTTGTTTAGCCCACGGAAAAGCACGGAATCAGCACCAGTCTGCCGGCAAAGCAGCCCAGCGCTCCCCGATAGTTCCCCCGGGAACCCTCCAGGATCGCCCGCTGCTCATCGCTCAGCTGCATAGAAAACCTCGCAGAATACTAAATCTTGAGGTGTTCAAGCGCAAGCGAAGAAAGGTCCGGCTGACTTGTGGCTTCGCATCCGCAACTGGAGTACTATGGGCGAGGCAGGGGCGAGTGCTTCATGAAAGGGGGACTCCATAAAAATCAAAAGCGATCTGCTGCCATACTTTGCCGAGGCGCTTATCAGTGCCCCAACAAGATGCCCATCGAAAGGTCAATGGTGGGTCAAGGCGAGGAGGTGTAACATGCCTAGAGTCCTTCATTGCTTTCTTCTCAAGTACCTTGGAGTATATGCAGCTGAGCTGTTACTTGCGCTGGCCGTGACCTCAGTGACGTGGCCGTCGATTGCAGTTGCGGCACCAGTGCCGGCAATTTCAAATCTGCTCCAGGATTCAAGCTCTCCACCGCCTACCACTGATTTGCCAGTATGGGTGGGTCCGGATGGGAAACCACTGCCGTTTGAGAGCGACGAGGAAGTAAAGGAATATCTGCGGACGGCGCCAGTGGTCTCGATGGAAAAGATCCCGGAGGGGGTCACACACCCTCGGAAGGTGTTATTAGAGAAAGATGGGATGCGCATGCACGCCATCTTCCGAGATGTAAGCATTTTCAAACATAAGTGGGACAGTCCTAGCGGCCCCAAATTCAATTTTCGGGATAACGCCATTTTTGAATGTGCCGCCTACGGACTGAGCAAGTTACTGGGATTGAACAATGTCCCTCCGGCGGTGGGGCGCAAAATCAGGGGAAAAAAAGGAACACTTCAGGTCTGGATCGAGAACGCAATGACGGAGAAAACTCGGCAAACAAAGAAGCTGGAGCCACCGGACAAGCGGCGCTGGCTGTTGCAGCATAATGTGATGTGGATCTTTGACAACCTGATTTACAACGAGGACCGGAACCAGGGCAACATCCTGATCGGTTCGGACTGGAAGATGTGGCTGATCGATGCCACGCGCGCATTTCGGACCTATCGCGATCTGAGAAACCCTGAGGTGATCAAATATTGCGAACGGAAGCTGTGGGAAAACCTCAAGAAGCTAGACGAGACCGTGATCAAGGAGCGGCTCGGGAAATTCCTGCGCTCTCACGAAATCAGTACTCTGCTGCACCGGCGCAATAAGCTGGTCGAGCATATCCAAAAGCTGATCGATCAACGTGGAGAAAGAGCCGTGCTCTTCACCTTCAAATAGCAGTGCTTCTTCAGGTAAGTGTTGTTGAGTTCTGACCACTGCACTGGTGTCGAAGTAGGCGATCAAAGTTTAACAGACCAAGTTGGCAAGGCAGGTCTTTGTCCCGATTTAAATCGTAGAGGCCTGGTCGTGCTGCTCACTTTTCTTGCGAACGCTCCCATTTGAGGTAGGGGATGATGGCTTGCAGTTCTTCGGTTTTGTAGTTTCGGACCACCGCTGCGTGCTGCCAGTCGTTGGCTTCCACGATGGAGGTGATCTGGGAGCGTTCCAAAGTTCGCAGCACCGGAGGCGGGGTGGTCAAGTCGTATAGTTTGACCCACTTCTCATTCTGGCCGGCCCGCAGGGCCGGAAATACTTCACCGCTTTCGAGCCTCGCGGTCAACACGTGTTTGGAGCGGTTATTGCGGATCAAAGACAGTAACTGAGCAGGGTTTTCCGATGCGACATCTCTTAAGTCCGGGCCGATGGGGATGCCCCGCTCGCCCAGGGAGTGGCAGGTGGCGCAGCGGGTGCCCCGCGTGGCATCGAAGAACAGATCATGGCCTCGCTTGGCCTCAGCAGGGCCCGGGAATTGAAGGAAAGCTGCAGGCCCAACCCCTGGAGGCATCTCGGCGGGCGCAGACGCCGGCTCCACGGCCGAAGAGAGACTCAGCACATAGGCCACTACAGCCCAAATATCTTCGTCCCGGAGACGACCCTTCCAGGCGGGCATGGCCGATTGGGGTATACCGTCACGCGTCACCCGGTACACGTAATCCTTGTCGAGCTTGCGTCCCCGCAGGCGCGGGCCCGCACCGGCGGCTCCACCCACACCATGGCAGTAACCGACTGAGCAGGTCTGCACAAAGATTCTTTTGCCGCGTGAGATCGTGCCTGGATCCGTGAGGTTCTGCACCAGCAATAACACTAACCAGATCATGGGCCTTCCTCGGGGAGCGCGAAAACAAACAGTGTTGAGCCTGATCGGAACTCTTCGGTCTCAGGCCAAATCTGCGGCATAAGGCCTGCCACCGCTGACCCCCAGCCGGAAGGCGTAGCGATATATTGCCGCCCTTTTACCGCATAAGAGATGGACGAGCCGCGATGCCCCGAGCCGGTTTGAAAGCTCCATAACTTAGTACCGCTCTGCGCGTCCAAGGCAAAGAAATCACCTTCCGCGTCGCCGGTGAAGATCAAATCACCGGCGGTGGCAAGCACTGAGGCCAATAGCGGATACTTCGAGGAATAGGTCCAAAACTTCTGCCCCGTCACCGGGTGGTAGGCGTCCAAATGCCCGTAGGCTCTCCCCGTGGGCGGAGGTTTCAACTGAAGGACCCCGCCAAAAAAATTGAGCCCCTCTTTCGGCTCTTCCTTTTGTGCCGTGACTTCCTGGCACCACTCAATCCCGGTGGTGTAATACCAGCCGGTTTGTGGGGAATAGGCGCCCTGATTCCACTGCCTACCGCCGCCGACGCTGGGGCAAATGAAGGTCGGCTTGCCGATCTGCGGCTCGTAGCGTTCGATCAACTCGCCTTTTTCATCCACGCCCTTGATCCAGTTAATGGCCTCCGCCACGGGCCAGGCTGAGATGAATTCCCCGTTCGTGCGGTCCACCACAAAGGTATAGCCGCCCTTGTTGGTGTTGAGCAGGAGTTTGCGCATCTTGCCCTTCACCGGCAAGTCCAGCAGAACCGACTCGTAGGCGGAATCCCAATCCCAGACGTCGTGGGGAATCTGCTGAAAGTACCATTTGAGCTCTCCCGTCTCTGGCTCGAGCGCGACCACGCTGTCCGTATACAGGTTGGCGCCACGCCGAGACTCCCCATAAAAATCGGCCGCCGGATTGCCTATACCCCAGTAGACCAGATTTAGTTCGCGATCATAGGAACCCGTCATCCAACTGGCGCCGCCCCCGTATTTCCAGCTCTCCCCTTCCCAGGTTTCGTGACCTTTCTCGCCCGGTCCCGGGATGGTGTAAAAGCGCCAGGCCATGCGTCCAGTCACCACATCAAAAGCTGTGATGTAGCCGCGGTGCGCCGAGTCGCCGCCGGTCACTCCAACCATGACTTTATTCTTGACCACCAACGGGGCTCCGGTGATGTTGCAGCCGCACTGCTGCAGATCCTCAACATTGACCTTCCATAGCTCGCGGCCTGTCTTCTGGTCGAGAGCAACAACGTAATTGTCCAGAGTGCCCATGAAGACGCGGCCCTCGCCAACTGCTACACCGCGGTTCCAGGGACTGTAAATGATGCCGATCTGGCGCGGATTCTGGTAGTAGTAATGCCAGAGCTCTCTCCCTGTTTCGGCGTTGATGGCGAAGACACGATTCCACGAGGAGGAAAGATACATTACCCCGTCCACCACGATTGGAGTTGCCTGCAGACCTCCATCGACCACCCCGGTTTGAAAGGCCCACACCGGGACCAGTTTCTTGACGTTGGATCGATTGATCTGTTCGAGCGCGCTGTAGCGCCAGAATTGATAGGTGCCGCCGTAATGGGGCCAGTTCGCACGTGTGCTGCCATCTTCTGCCATCAAAAGCATGGCAGAGAAAAATGAGCAAAGTATTGCCTTCAGCGAGCCAGCACAAAGGCGGCGCCACCGTGCCGACTGTCGGTCAGGATTGCTTCTCACCTTCTGTGCTATGTCTTCTCTTGCCACAACAGCAGCGCAGTCTAAATTGGGCTGCAGATGAAGTCAACGCAAAAGCCGTTTATCATGAATGCAGCCGTGCTAGAGAGCATTGACTCCCCGGCTTTGACGCCGTATTTTCAATTGTGAAAAACTCAAGGTCTGACCCCAACCTTTTATTTCAACCGGTTCAGGGTGTAGGCGGCAATTTTTGTGACGAGCGGATCCCCCTGCGCAGAGCGGATGGGACCGGGTCGAAGCTCGTAGACGCGTCCGGCTATTAGCTGCTCCAAAGTGAGCCTCACGCGACGGCCGTCCGAGGAAATTGAAACATCGGTGACCTTTACGGGCGCCACGTCCGTTTTCGGTGAGCCGTATTCGGAATGATACTTGTAGTAGTAATGATTAATTGAGTAAACCGAAGGATCTTTAGCGCTTCCTGGATCGACGGGTTTGGTAAACGTCAACTCAAAGCCCGTCCTGGTCAGTCGCATCTTGAGGATATCCATAGGTGTCCTACCGGCCCAGCGGATACGCTGCAGCCCCTCGCTGGGACCCCATATTCGCGAAGTTTGGGCGACATATAGGCTGCCGTCCGGCGCGAAGGCCAGGCGGTTGTTGCCCGTTCGCAGGCCATTGCCCTCGATGAATATGAAGCAGGCGCCCTGGTATTCTCCGGCCACTTTTTCCAGATCGGCACGAAGGATGCGGGGATGAACCCACTCGGCAACGAACAATTGTCCCGTGTAAGGTCCAAACTTGCCTTCGGTGGTGTCGAACAGTGGTGAGGCGATAGAACCGGCCATGTCATGCTGTGGAAACTGGATGGCTGGCATCTTACGCCGTTTAGCCAGCGTCTCCACAGGCACCTCGAGCGGGTCTCTGTCTTTGAAATCGGGATGCCAGTTCAAGGAAGAAGGATGCCCGTAAAACGCTCCTGGTGTGATGTGATGTAAGGGAGAGGTTCCGATCCACTCGCCCTGGTTGTCCACCGCGAATAGGTCCCCTTGCGCACTTAAGCACAGACCATTGGGTTGTCGAAATCCACACGCTAGCGGGATGAGCTTGCCACTGGGTGTGATTTTGATAACCCAGCCACGATAGGCGACGGGTGAGAAGTGGTTTACTCTATAGACTGTGCCCTCTTTAGGTTCCTTGGCCATGTAGCCGCGTTTGATAAGCTCCCCGCGAAAAGGAGGTCTGATCTTGGCATTTTTTGAGGCACTTCCCAAGCCAACGTAGAAGTTGCCTTGCTTGTCGCGCACCAGCCCATAGGCGAATTCGTGATAGTTCCCGCTAAGACCCCACTCATCACAAATGGTCTCATAAAGATCGGCGAACCCGTCACCGTCGGTGTCGGCGATACGAGTCAGTTCGGGGACCTGACAGACAAAAAACTCACCCGCCTTGCCCGGTAGAATGCCCAAGGGGTTGAGAAGGCCGAAGGCGAATCGTTTCCACTGTAATGTCGTCGAATCTCTGACATGGATGTAACCCCGGCGAAGACACACAACCAGCTCGCCTTTATCCGTGAATGTAATAGCGCTGACTTCAGGGGCAATCCCCTCCGGTGTGTGTACTGTTTCGACTCGATAATGCTCAGCGGAGACCTGGGCCACAAGTAGCGGTGTCAGGAGCTGCGTCATCAGGACAAAAAACCCGCCGCTGATAATGACTCGTCTCAAAAGCTTTCCTCCTTGGCGGTGATCGTCACCTCGAAGCGCACATTGTCTCCATAAGGGATCTGAAGCTTCCCATCCTCAAGATCTCCGATGGTTGAAGTAATCAAGCTGTGGTCGGTTTGGCCGGCCACAAACCACATTGGTTGATCAACCCGGCTGATCGTAAATGCCCTGCTTATGCCGCCTTTTTTCCCGGTGGGAAGAACGCGCTCATAGACGTCTATACCGTCCAACCGGTAATGAAACTCCGGGTACCCGTCAAGCAAGCGATAACCTCGGAAACGTGGCTCCGGAATTCGAGTGAGCCTGTCCACGCGCAGTGGAAATTCATCACTCCGGTAGAAAATCTCACCAATGATTCTCGCCCTCGGGGTGTAGCCGTCACTGGAAGTTTTCCGCTGCAGCCACTCGCTCAGATCGATAAACCCGCCGCGCCACACATATCGCAGCTGACATTCGCCTGCGTCGAAACAATATGAAACACCACCGGGTAGGCCAACGGCAATTGCCGCTGATGTTGCATCGGGCATATAACAGCGGATGATGACTGGTTCGCAATCGGGCACCGGTTTTGCGTCCCTGCCCAGCGCTGCTTCGACTGTATCCAGACCATCAGGCAGTGACATCTCCTCACCCATTGAAAGAGCGGCCCACAAGCGGGTGATGGCCTCATCCGCCTTCGCGGGCTCACCTTCAGTGAAGTGATCAGGCATCGATGTGCCTGAGTAGATCCGACCGGGATTGAGGATAAATCGATAAAACCAATCATAACGGAGCCGATCGGTCACGTTGATGAGTTGCGGCCCTCTTTCCCCCAGGGCCTCGTACTGGCCCCAATCGTGACAGCGAATACACGCCAGTCCACCCTTGCTTGCATCGTTCCCGATCATTTGAATGCCACGCCTCTGCTGCTGAGTCGTGGGAAGGGGCGCAGTGGGCCTGCGGCCCGGTTCGATACCGGAAGCCTTGGCGAACCCATCGACCAGGAGTTGCACTTGACCGGAATCATAGTGGGGCATGCGAAGATCCAGCCAGCGGCGCACCCGCTGCCGGTGCATCAATACCTGTTCAATCCAACTGGTACGCAGTTTCGTGCCGGCCGCGGTCAGTGGCGGAACTGCCTCTGCGAGTGTCACCGTCGGACCCAGGTGATCGACCTGATGACAGGCAACGCAGCGAAACTGTCCAATGGTTTGATAGAACTGGTATACGGGAGCAGGACTCATGTCGGGGTGTTTCCGGTAGCTGCGCAAAAATGCCCCAAGGGCTTGGCGCTGATCGTCGGAGAGATGATAACGGGGCAAGCCTCTGGCTGGTGGGATTTTGAGGCAGCCGTTATTATCCGCCAGTTGCTCCAGTGGCGGGGCACTGTGCTGGTTGGTAATAGAGCGCTCAGTACGCAGAGTGTGGCAACCCAGACATCCTTGGGACTGGACCAGCATTTGTCCACGATCTCGATCACCTTTTTGCACAGGCTCTTCGAATTCAGGATTTCGCGACTCAATCAGTAATGCGGCCAAAGAAAATGCTTCCTCGTCACTAAGCATGAGAGATGGCATGTGCCCACTCGGATCGACCCGGGCAGGATCTTTCAGATAAGCCATCAGCGGGGCAACTGTCGTTTTCGATCCCATGCCTTGAAGTGACAACCCCTGCTGTTCGTGACAAGCGGCGCAACCGAGCGATCCGTAAAGCTGTTTCCCGTTGACGACATGATGCGGCTGAGCTTTGGTTGGCTGGTCAACCGGCACTTCTTCTCTGAGGGCCATGAGGTAGCTGAGCACGTCGCGTCGCTGCTGCTCGTCGAGCATGGCCGGCATGACGGCTCCACTACGAAACGCAGGGGGATTCTCCAGCCATTTGTAAAGCCACTTCGCATTCGTTCGTGAGCCAATGCCGGTCAAATCGGGTGCAATGCGCCCTTTTAGTGATTCGGAATCGGCGGCATGGCAGTTCACACAACCGAACTCTTGCACCAGATATCGACCGCGCTCCACCAGGTCATCAGGCCCGATTGAATTCGGAGAGCTGTGTGAGAGAGCGAAACTCGGAATAGGCTCTGCGGCAAAGTGCTCTGCCTCCCATCTAAGTTGAAGCTTGGCCGAACCAGGTCTGCGATGATACTCGATCTGAATCGAGTGCCTTCCGGCACTCAATTGGACCGGTTGGCCGCCAATCTTTTTGCCATCTATGTAGACGTGAGCATCCCCCGCTTCGATCGTGTAATTTCCGGTTTGGAGAATGGAGATCAGGCCCGTCCACTCCGCTTCAAATACACGCGAAAGCGATGGATGCAATGACTCATGGGGTTCCAGATAAAAGTTGGGAGTAGGCGTGCTCAATTTCACGCGGTGATTTGCGTCGCTGTACGTTGCCGCGAGCCCGGGGATCAGGTTCTCACCCTGGCCTGTATCGAAAGGGGTTTTGGCCGTCTCCAGTTTGAGCAGGTACCAGAAACAAGCAAGTGAGCTGGCGGCGATCACAACAGAGAAGACAAACCACTTAGTATTCAGCCTTGGGAGTCTCAAAAGTCGTCCTCCATTACTGCGGGGTGGTAAACTTTTGAAAGATTATAACGTGCTGTCGAGGCAGGATGTTGATCGTCTCTTGCCAAAACAATGGGTGTTCCGCCATCTCCTTCATCACTTGCCCTTCGGTCATCTTGTGAAGTCGCTTGATCGGAACGCTGGGATCCTCGGCGCGATACTCGACCAAGGCCACTCGCCCTCCTGGTTTCAGTGCCTCACAGATCTTTTGCATCATCTCCCAAGGGTGGGAAAATTCATGGTAAACGTCAACCATGAGAACCAAATCAACTGCCTTGTCGGGCAGGTGCGGATCGGTCGCATTACCCAAAATGAGGTCGACATTGGAAAGGCCCCGCTCCTGCATTCGTGCCTTGAGTATGTCCAGCATCTCTTGTTGAATGTCGACGGCCAGAACACGTCCGTGCGGGCCCACGAGTTGGGCGAGCGGTATGCTGAAATATCCCGTTCCGGCACCCATATCTGCGATTATTTCTCCCGGTTTAACGGCCAAGAACTCGAACAACTGGTCACTGTCCTCTTCTTTTTGACGTTCAGGACGGTCCAGCCAATTCGCCCCATGGTAGGTCATGACTTGGGCGATTTCTCGCCCCATGTAGAATTTCCCAATACCGTCCCGATCGTGCTGGCTTCGATACTGGTAGCGGTTGGTTTGACTGGGGGCTTGCTCGGGAGCTTGTGCCTGAAAGTTGGCTGCCACAAGTATCATCCCCAAGACACAGAGAAGGACGAGTACAGGGGAATTTGACCGGAGCCTATCCAACAGAGCCTTGACCGTAAGAGGGTGTCGCAAAAGTGAGCATCGTGGCAATTCCGCAAAAACAGAGCTGCGACTGTAGGAAATCTGACATTTAAGGTTTTCCACTGCTCCTTGACCGTCGCGGTGCTGTTTGGGGTTTCTCAACTTCTTTCTATACATCCCGTGTCGTCCTCAAACTAAAAACTCACCTTCAGCATGAATTGCATCACTCTCCCTTTGTTCTGAGTATCGATGATTTTGCCAAAGACCGGCGAAGGGAAAACATCGCCGGGACGTTTGAACCTGGGGTGGTTGAAGAAGTTCCGGAATTCGGTTCGAAACTCGGTTCTTCCCAAGCTGCTCGGGTTAGTAATGTTGGGACGATCGTCTTTTACGCCGTCAACATTCCCGAAACCGGGGGCATCAGAACTGGTCGTGATGTCAAACCATGAGCCCGTGCGAAACTCCGTGGTTCCGGTGATCTTCCAGCCCTCAATCAGTAGGGCTGGAAGCCTTCGCCGTAAACCTCTAAAAGGTAGCTCATAGGTGTAGTTAATGCTGAAGGCGTTACGAGCGTCGAATGCCGCTGGTCCCCGCAGGTCCGCCTGAAAATCGGCGTTGTTCTGACTGTTCTTTAATTGTGAGAATGTGTAAGTACCCCGGGTGTCAGTGGTAGTTTTCCGCCGAAGATGGAACGTTTCATTGAATAGGATCACTGTGGCCTGCTGCACCGGATCACCCTGCTCGGTCTCGATACGTCCCTTGATCACTCCCGCTTCCTGGGCAAAAAGAATGCAGTGTAGTACATAACCGAGGATCCAGACGCGAGAAATCCACCTTCTGCAAGCCCTGGATGAAGCGAGAGTCTGAACTCTCTTTCTGTTCATAGAAGTTCGAAGGAATCCCAGCGTAACGCGAAACCTATTGATTGGTTGCTTGGGCTTTTCCGACCCCCTTGGGAGTCGGATACAGCCGGAACTTTCCCCGTTGAAAGTGAGCGCTATAGGATCTGGCTCAGCCGATGGCATCAGGACGACGCCATGATTGCCACAATAAATCCTATTACACCTTTCGAGTCCTCGTCTTGGCTGCGCTGTAGGCCTGATACCAGGTCGAATCCGCGCCTCCACCCGTGCGGCGGACAATCACATCGATCAGGAAGGGCCGCCCCTCACGCGTTGCGGCAATTCCCCGTCGCAGCGCCGGCCGGAGATCGAGCGAACTCTCAACTCGAATACCGTTGATCCCTTGGCTCTGGGCCAGTTTCACAAAGTCAATGTCCGGATCACCCAAATACATACCACAAAAGCGATTGCTCGCTTTCATCTTGCGGTTGTAACGAAAATAAGCTCTGCGCACGGTCTGATAGTTGCGGTTGTTGCAGACCACCGTCAGGACGGGAATCTCGTAACGTGCCTGGGTCCAGAAACCGGATGCGCTGTACATGACCGAGCCATCACCGATACTGCACACCACTTGGCGCTCGGGAGCGGCCAGCTTGGCGCCTGCCGCCGCGCCCACACCCCATCCCAGGCCGGCACCTGAATTGGAGACCCACATCTTTTCGTTCTCACGAAAACCCGTGGAATAGAACTGATTGGAGCCGGTTAGGTTCTCGCTCACCAAAATTGCGTCTTTGTCCAACTCTTCCTCCAAGGCCCAGCCGAGTTCGTCTGGATGGACTGGTGAGAGACCAACATGGGCTTTATCAATCTCAAATCGACGCACCTTGAGCTCAGGACGGCCATCAGCGATCTTAGCCAATCGCTCTTTCGTGGCCATACTTTTGACTGCTTCAATCAGTGCACCAAGCGTCTGCTTCACGCTGGCCACCAGCGCAAGGTCAAACGGGTTATTGCGTCCGATCCCGGCAGTATTGAGGCCGGCACGCACAACTGTGGTGTCTTCTCCATACAGGGGGCTATTCGGAACCCTTCCTCTTCCCACCCCAAGGTCCGAAGCCCCGAAATTGAGAATCAGGTCTCGCCCTTTGCTGTAGAATCGTCCTGTGAAGAGGCCATGGCGGCGGGGAAAACTGTGGTAAGCCGTCAAGCCATCCTCAGAAACGGGAATGGCCAGCAATTCAGCCAGTTCCAAGGCCTCTGGCTGGGCATGATACTTTGTGACTTCGTCACCCAGAAAGAGCAGCGGTGAGCGGGACTCCAACAGGAGCTCGGCAACCCGCATAATTTGATCCTGATCGGGCGGAATATTGCTGGGAATCATAAAGTGCCGGCGGTCGTAGATATCAGCGGTGACGCCTCTTTTCTCCAGTGCGTAATTTGGAATGGCGAGGTAGACGGGGCCGCCCGGGGCAGTCGACGCCACTTTGAAAGCGCGCCGCAGCATCACGGGAATGCCGGCGGCATCATGTGCTTCCCATGAGATTTTTGTGAACTGGCGATTGACTTCCTTTTGGTCAAACCCGGGGCGCGGGCCGAGCCGGATGTCGTCACTGTATACTTCGTTGTCCAGCAGGCCGGCTGTCACGACAAGTGCCGACCCATCGCGGCTGGCATTGTACAACTGGCCTGCCGCCTGAGCCGTGCCGGCGATGACATGAACATTCACAAAAGCGGGTTCACCCGACACCTTGTGGTAGCCATCGGCCAGTGAGATGACGATCCCTTCGTGCAGGCCCATGATCAGGTTCATGCCCGGCTGGTCGAGGAACGCATCAAAAAAACCCACTTCAAAGGATCCGGGATTCGTAAAGAGGAACCGCACGCCTGCTGCCTTCATCTGCGCAACCATGAGTTCGCCGCCCGTTCCCGTCACCCGGCGGGCAGCAAAATGGTTTCCTTTAACAACGGCCTCGGATTCCCGAACGATCGACTCGATGCCGGCAGCGCTAATGCCCAATCCCGCCAGCGTGTGTACAAAGCTCCGCCTTGAAATTCGATTTCCCAGAAATTGCTCCATAAGTTCTTTCATTTTTATTTTCTCCTCAGTGTCACCCTTTTCGGGACATTTGGCGCGAATGAGTGTCAATTATGCCCCTGCTGGGAAAAAAAGCAAAGGAAACCCCGGTCGATTCGGTCTATGCCCTGGTAGGTGGCAAGTTTCGTGACAAACTACTGATCTGTCACGATACTGGTTCACCTAATATCGTCGATCCCAAGCCCTGGGTTGATCTCGTCTTGCGGCCCGGCATTTCCATTGCTTTTAACCCCCTCAAGCGTTAGCATGTAGGAAATCAGGCGATATGAGGGAAAGCGCCATGGTTGGGCAAACCATCAGCCATTACCGCATCTTGGAGAAACTCGGCGAAGGAGGGATGGGAGTGGTTTATCGCGCTGAGGACACCAAACTGAAGCGC
>JALLOM010000340.1 GCA_027717865.1 Acidobacteria bacterium AH-259-O06
GATATCGTCCTCACCGCCCTGGCAAGTGAAACCTTTCCCTTGTTCTTCAACAGTGGAAATGGCATTTTCATCGACCATACTTATCAGGCACAGATTGGACTGGCCACGATAAGAATGAGCGGATGGGGCGTGGGTGCATACGATTTTAACAATGATGGTTATAAGGATCTGTTCTTTGCAAACTCACATGTGGATGAAAACATCAATCTTTACTTCCGTCATCTCCACTACAAGCTCCCGAACGCCGTCTTTCAAAATCTTCGCAACGGCACCTTTCAGGATGCCTCCGCGCGGGCAGGTCCTACTTTCCAGGTGGCTCGGGCACACCGAGGCAGTGCTTTTGGAGATCTGAACAATGATGGCCGTGTTGACGTGGTGGTGTCGGCAATCGGAGAAGAGCCCGCGGTGCTTTACAACGTCTCTCCTGGAGATTACAACTGGATTATGTTGGATTTAGCGGGGACTAAGAGCAGTCGGGATGCCATCGGAACGCGCATCAAAATTACGTCAGCTTCCGGGTTGGTTCAATACAACCATGTGAGTACCGCGGTCAGCTACGCAAGCAGTTCGGACAGGCGCGTGCATTTTGGATTGGGAGAGGATTGCGAGATTGAGAAGATCGAGCTCTATTGGCCCAGTGGTCGAATCCAAGTCTTGGAAAATGTTGCCGTTAACCAGATCCTTCAGGTGAAAGAAAAATAGGATTACATGATTATTTTCTATCGGGTGGAACTTCGGCCTTTCGACTCAACTCGGCATACTTTCGAGCTAATTCCTCTTGGCCTAATCGGGCATACACCATAGAAAGAAGATAATAGATTTGCAGATCCAGGATGAATTTTGAGGGATCAGGTAAACGGAGGGCTTTTTCTAAGTCGGTACGAGCCTCATTATAATTTTTCATTCGCAGATTCAGTTTTCCGCGTTCATAGTAGACCGCCCGAGTATTGGAAGCTAACTGTACGGCTCGACCCAGATGGATCTTGGCTTCAGCGAGTCGGTTCCGTTTCATCAAAAAGCGCCCGTAATTGTAGTTAAGAAAGGCGTCAAAAAAGCGACCTTTGTTGACCTTTAGCCCCTTTCGATAGGTTGCCTCCACTCTCTCAATTTCGCCCAGTGGTTCAAGGTTCAGTGCTAAATAGTCATAAGCCTGGGCATGCTGAGGGTTCAGCTCGATTACTTTCTCAAATTCTTCTACCGCTTCCGAGTTTCGTTTGAGTGTGTCGAAAAGCATACCCAATTCAAAATGGGCGTCCATGCTATCGGGTGCTAATTTACACGCCTTTTCCAGGAGTACTTCCGCCTGCTCAGTTTGCCCCTTCATGACCAGGATCTTGCCCCGAAGATATAAGGCATCAGGGTCGTCGGACCCAAATGTCACCGCTAGCTCAGACATCACGTCCGCTCGAGGATAATTCTGCGCCGAAAGGAAGAGTTGACCCATGTAGTAATAGCCTTTCGAGTCTGTCGGGCGCTTCTCACTATAACGGGAGAAAGAATCCTGCGCCGACTTGAGATCGCCTCGTGCCAGTGCTACTTTTCCTAGGCCCAGGAGTAGTTGCTCACAATCCGGATGAGTAGCCCGAACTCTCCGAAGCAGTCGCTCGGCCTTGTCCAGATTGCCTTTTTCGAATTCCTTTGAACTCGCCAAAAGCAAGAGTTCGGCACCCTCACAGGGCGCGGTGACCGGACCATAGGCACCAGTCAGGGCAAAACAGCCTGAAATTGTCAGGATGCCTGCTCGAAGTCGACGGCTCATCGAGACTCCTTAAATACCTATTCCGAGAGATGTTACACGATCATAATAATATGACCCCCAATCGCGTCGTCGCTCATCATGTCGGCATCGCCCGCAGAGATTGGGACTGTCGAAAGTTTAACATATCCTACTCCCGATACTTTGAGAGACGGCTGAAAAGGATTAGAAACTATAAAGATTGTTTGGGAGGCACAGAACCTCACTTGACATCCAATGATACCCTTGTCAAAATAAGTCGAGGGTCAACCTTTACTTCACCAGAAAAGCTTAGACGCGAAGGGAATATCGGCCACCGATGCCGCCTAGCCTAGCGGAATCAGATGAAGTTAAAAATCTCTCTTCTTCTAATGCTCTCATGGTTGACATGGGAATTCCTGTGCCCTGTAGCTTACCAGAGTGTCGCTTTCGGCATCCAGGGCTCCCAAGATCCCTCCTCTGAGACCCCTGTAAAGCTTGTTTTCGGCGAGACGGCTGGAGTTCCTGGCGTGAAATCCGAGCACACCGAGTTTTTTGAGAAAAAAATTCGTCCTGTGCTAGCCAATAACTGCTTTAAGTGTCACGGCGAAGAAAAACAGGAATCACGTCTGAGATTGGATCATCTGGCAGGAATTCTGAAAGGGGGGAATAAAGGTCCTGCCATCGTAACAGGAAATCCTGATGAAAGCCGCCTCCTAAAGGCAATTCGATATCAAGATCCGGATCTTCAGATGCCCCCTGGATACAAGCTCAAAGACCAGGAGATCGCCGACCTCACCGAGTGGGTTAAAAGAGGGGCGCCTTGGCCTGAACATGTTAAGTCGAAGCCTGAAGTTACGGGGAAGAAGGAATTCGATTTAGAAGAGCGCGCCGAACACTGGGCTTTTCAGCCCTTAAAACAGCAAGCGTTACCGCCTGTCAAGAACGTCGACTGGCCTCAGTCGCCCATCGATTATTTCATCCTGGCAAAACTGGAAGCCCAGGGACTATTTCCGGCGAAACCCACTGACAAACGCACCCTCCTCCGGCGTGTCACTTACGATCTGATTGGCCTGCCCCCCACACCAGCGGAAATCGAGGTTTTCCTAGCTGACGACTCACCACAGGCTTATCACAAAGTAGTGGAGCGACTCCTGGGTTCTTCACATTACGGGGAACGCTGGGGCCGCCACTGGCTTGATTTGATGCGCTTTGCCGAGACCGATGGCCACGAGTTCGATCAGGACAAACCCAACGCCCACCGCTACCGGAATTATGTGATCCGGGCCTTTAACGAGGACATCCCCTACAACCAGTTTGCCGTGGAACACCTTGCGGGAGATCTTCTGGAAAAGAAGCGCCTTAACCTCGCTAACTCGCATCTGGAATCGCCTCTGGGGACTGGTTTTTACCATCTGGGTGAGGTTTTGAGTCGTCCAGTTGACTCGGTTCGGGCCAAGGCGGATCGAATCGATAACCAGATCGATGTCATCGGCAAGGCCTTCCTGGGACTGACGATCAGCTGTGCCCGCTGCCATGACCATAAGTTTGATCCAGTATCGACTGAGGATTATTACGCCCTGGCCGGATTTCTGCACAGTTCTCGGGTTCGACAAGCAGCAATCGACTCGCCCGACCGGCTGAAAAAAAATGAGGCGATTCTCAAAGACCTTGAAAGAACAAAACATGTTATCGCGGCAGGAATCGCCAAATCGGCCTTCACCCGTATCAAGGACTATCTACTGGCAGTG
>JALLOM010000341.1 GCA_027717865.1 Acidobacteria bacterium AH-259-O06
GTCAAAAGTCTGCTGCTTGTCCGGAAACATCTTCAGGATGGCCTTCTCAGTATTTCGTACGAGTTGCCGAGCCTCGTCAAGCGTCAATTTGGTGTCCTGGTAGAGAACACTGGTGGTCAGATCAACCAGAAATCGCAATCGACGAATTTTCTTCTTTTCCTCTTGGATGAGATGTTCCCGGTCATCGACTGTCATGGGTCTTACACTCTAACATCAAGAGGTTAGAGAGTGAATTTCTAATTGACAGCTGACAGCACAACAGACAAGGGACAACAAACCGAGCCAGAAGCCAGAAGCCAGGAGCCAGGAGCCAGGAGTCAGGAATCCAGAATCCAGAATCCAGAAGCCAGAAGCCAGAAGATTCATTAACACATCTCAGCCATATCAGAGCTGCGGCCCAATAGCTCACAGCTCAAAAGCTCAATAGCTTGAAACGCGGAACCTTCAACCTTCAACTTTCAACCATTCTGGATTCTGAATTCTGAATTCTGAATTCTGACCTCCTGGCTCCTGACCCTTGACAATTCACCTTTGTTTCACCATAATTGAGTTCCAGCAGGGTTTCATGCCACTTACCAAGAGACAGAAAGAGATTCTGAATTACCTGAGAGATTTTCTGCAGCGGCACGGATACTCACCTACCTTGGAAGAAATCGCACGTCACTTCGGTTTGGCGTCCCTAAACGGGGTTTTCAAGCATCTGAAAGCCTTGGAAGAGAGGGGTTTCATTCGCCGTCTGTCTAATCAGGCGCGCTCCATCCAGCTGGTCAATGCGGAAGTCGCTTCACGCAGCACTCTCCCACTTCTGGGATACGTCACAGCAGGTCAGCCCGTGGAGGCAGTAGTCAACGCCGAAGAGATTTCTGTGCCGGAGAGTTTTCTCACCCGTGGTCACAACTACGTGCTGCGGGTGCGCGGCAATTCCATGATTGATGAACACATCCAAGATGGCGACTACGTGGTGGTTGAGCAGCAAGAGGATGCCCGCAATGGTGAAATGGTGATTGCTCTGATCGATGGAGAAAACGCCACGCTGAAGAAGTTTTATCGGGAAGCTGGAAAGGTCCGCCTTCAACCTGCCAACCCTGCCCTTGACCCCATTTACGTGAGCGAGGACCGGGTGAAGATTCAGGGGGTAGTGGTCGGCATCATGAGAAAGTATTGAAAAGAGAGTAGGAAACTCAACAATTCGCTCCCGGAGACAACAGTTTACAGGTAACGAACACCCACTGTATCTAGCCTAAGCCGTTGATAATCCATTACTTGCTAAAATGCACAAGTGGATGAGCCTGAGTTAAAGCAATCAAAGGGCTTAAATGGCGGGGTCGACGAGACTCGAACTCGCGACCTCCGGCGTGACAGGCCGTGGCCTGACCCTTACCAAAACCACTTCCAACCGTTCGGTGGTGGTTCCGGAAGTGGAAGCTCTCGAATATCCAAGGTTAGCCGTTCGCGTCCACGCCGGCATACGAAGACAATCTGCTCATCATCGGTGAGGTCGAGTTTCTCGACTTTTATGTCCACGCCCAGCACGACGGCATCGAACGGAAGCGCCAGGTTGTCTTCCAACATTGTAAAGAACGCGGTGATCTGTTCAGATTCACCGTAAGCATCGACAACGGCTTCTTCGACCATCCGGTCGAGATCGTTCTTCGACAGACGTCGTTCGGGCGCTCCTTTTGACTTGGTTCCTGGCTTTCCGTGGGTCGGCTTCCTGTCCGCCATGTCTGGTTGCTCCTCAGCGGATTCCGAGTTCGTAACCAAGGACCCGATGGACGAACCTGCCGGCAGAACGGTCTCCGGCCACGAGTTCCTGCACTGTGCGCCGCGTCTCGTCTTCGCAGCCAAGCGTCTCTGCAGCTTTCATTGCGAGGCTGTATGCGGGGCTTGGACGTCCAGAGCGGTGATCTCATAACCAAACCCTTCACAGAGCCACCGAAGAGAGGCGAGCGCCACCTCGCGCGCAAACTCAGCGTGATTGGCAACGTGATCGCGCGCTGCCCGGTTCAGGGTCTTCGGATCGCAGGGAGGGTGTTTAATGAGTTGGACGGCCAGATCATATAGCTTCAGATTCTTGGCGGTTGCAAACCATTTGCCTTCCTCGCCGGGAGTCGATTTGATCAAGTCGGCGAGGATTCGTGTCTGCTCCACGTCGGGATATTTCTTTGCGATCGCACGAAAGGTTGCCAGCCGGTTGGTGCCCTGGTTAGCCTGGATGGCGTAGCAGGTGTAGGCGTCCTGCCATCGTCCGTTGGCAAGCAATATCTCCTCAGCAAGCTTGGCCATGGCAACAGGACTGTCGTTCAATCCGAGCGACGATTCCGCGTACTCGATCGCTGCATCTATGCGTCCCATGGCGGCGAGGGCTCGGACACCGTATTGCCGCTGATGCCACCAAACAAATGGCGCCTTTTCGAGGATGTCCAGTAGCTCCTGAAGTCGGCCGGCGGCGAGCATGCAGGAAAGGCACGCCGCCGTCCCCTTGAAGTAGCTGCCGGGACGGCGGTCCGTCCACGATGCGAGCAGACCGGGCAGCAGGTCGTCCGCCCAGCGCGCTGCACGTTGCGGCGTAACACACAGTTCGCCCCAATAATCGGCGAGCACTTCAATGTATGGCATCTGGTCGTCCAGAAATGCCTGCCAAAGACGATCGAGCCATTTATCGCGCATTTCGTCCAAAGCTGGAGCCATTGCGATGTTGGGAACCAATTCATCCAAGGCATTATTGACCGCAGTGCCTATCGCGCCTGATGAACTATCAACCTGCTTGAGCGCCGGAGAGATCTTCTCAATGAAGAGCACGGCGCCCTCCGCGCCAAGAATGATATCCTTTCGTGCCGATACAGCCGCTGCTCGATCTTTTCTTGTCGCTGCGCCAAGTCGTCCAGGGCCTGATACAGATCCTCCTCTCGAACGCTTCCAATCCCAAGACCTCCGCCACGGCGTGACGCCGGGCCCAGCGTACGGAGGACAGGCGCGATCCTTGATGAGCCACCCGGGCCAGAATCAAGAACAGCCCCAGTCGTGCCAGGCGATGGCGCCCCAGGACTTGAGGGATGCCCAAAGCTTCGGCGATCTTCTTCAGCACGTAAAGGACGCCAAAGATCGGCCCGCACACGGGCTGACCACTCGTCAGGTGGTCGAATTCGCCCCGCAGGGCTCGCCGCAGCGCCTCCACCCGCAAGGCATCCAGATGGGAAAGGTTGGCCAGGGTGCGCTTGCGGATTTTCTTCCCTTCTCGGAAGGACTCGCGCAAGAGGACCGCAGGAGGGGAACTTCGATTGGGCACGATGTCGATATACATGTCGTGGGGTTTTGAGGATGGGAGAGATTGCCTGGGCTATCACGGAGGCCAGTGAGTCCTGGAGATCCCAATATTCCCGGCTCCTTGCTTCTTCATTCGAGCGTTCGCCATCCACAACTTAGAATGGACCGGTTGCCCTCGTGGACAGGACGGGAC
>JALLOM010000342.1 GCA_027717865.1 Acidobacteria bacterium AH-259-O06
TCCAAAAACGAAAAACTCAAGGTCTGACCCCCCTCAAACGCCCCCCTAAAATTAGAGTGGCCAAAAGAGTGGAATAAAAACGGAGGCCAGGATCCAAAACAAGAGATTCAAAGGGCCGCCCACCTTCAGGAAATCGGCGAACTTGTATCCTCCCGGGCCGAAGATGAAGAGGTTTGTTTGGTAACCGACAGGGGTCATAAAGCTGGCGGAAGCCGCAAACATAACGGCCATCACGAACGGCTTTGGATCCACTTGCAGCTGGCAAGCCGTGGAGATTGTAATGGGAACCATCAGTACAGCGGTAGCATTGTTGGACATGGCCGATGTAAGAAGCGAAGTGAGCAGATAGATTCCACTGAGAACGGCAATGGGTCCCCATCTATCCAGCTGTTCTACCAGCTCACCGGCAATCAGCTTCGCTAATCCGGTGTTTTCCATTGCTGTGCCCAGAGGAATCAAGCAGGCCAGCATCACGATTGTCTGCCAAGAGAGGTGGCTATAAAGATCCCGCAGCCGCAGGCAACCAGTTAGTATCATGAACCCTGTACCTATGATCGCAGCTTCCACGATGGACACAATATCGAGCGCAGCAAGCGCAACGACTCCCAGGAAAGCACCCACGGCATAATAAACTTTGTCCTTGCGTAAAAAACTGACACGCACTTCTTCCAGGACCAAGAAGTCAGGGGACTGCCGAAGCACCTCCAGTTGCTCCCGGTTAGTCAGGATCAGGAGGGAGTCTCCATACTCTAGGGTGATTTTCCCGATTTTTTCCCGAATGGTGCGCCCATGACTGCGAATGGCCAGTGCGTTGGCATTGAAAGTTCGGCGAAAATTGACCTCCTTCAAGGTGCTTTCAACCAAGCGTGAAGTCGGGGAAATAAACGCCTCCACCAGTACGATGTTTTCGTCTTCCAAATCCTGGTCTTCGACCGTCAAAGCCTTGAGTATAATACCCTCGGTGTCCTGGATTTTCATGAGGGTGTGTGGATCGCCTTGAACCAACAGGATGTCACCGCCCTCCAGCCTGGCCACCGCGCTTGTGGGCAGCAGTCTCGTTGTGCCTCTCAGAATCTCGATCACCTCCAAGTCGTATTTTTCCCGAAATTCGGTTTCGACAATGGATTTCCCTATTAAGGGGGAGTTGTCTTGGAGAATCAGTTCAGTCACGAAATGGCGCAAGCGATATTCCTCGGTGAGGCTATCCCCGGTTCGTCGCGACGGAACCAGCCGATGGCCGATGAAAAGCAGATATAAAGTTCCTGCCGCAAAAAAGATCAGCCCTGCGTGGGCAAACTCGAACATGCCAATTTTCCAATCCAAGTGCTCCTTGGCTAGGGAGTAAACAAGCAAGTTGGTCGAAGTTCCAATCAAAGTGCAGGTCCCGGCAAAAATGGCGGCAAAAGACATGGGCATCAAAAGTTTGCTGACATCCAGACGCTGTTCTCGCGCAACTGCTATGGTGAGGGGGAGAAAGAGGGCGACGGCTGCGGTGTTATTGATAAACGCTGATAGTATACCGACCGCTATGATGATGGAGACGAGGATTTTGTGCTCGCTCTCTCCCGCCAGGTCCACGATTTTATTGGCGATATAGTTCAATCCTCCGGTGCTTTGAATGCCATAACTCAGCGCCAGCATACAGGCGACTGTCACAGTGGCCGGATTACCGAAGCCTGCTATGGCTTGCTCTGGGGAAATCAGGCCAAAAGCCACCAGGGCGCTCAGGACCAGGGCGCTTACTTTATCCACAGGGAAGACATCGAGTGCAAACAAAGCCACTGCACCAAGGATGATCACACTAAGCAGGAACATTTCAATTGTCATTTCAATTTTAACTTCCCCCGCTCAGGTTCCCGTTATCAATCTTCGGTAGCAGCGAAAGAAGGGCGTCGTTCCAGCCCCTGGGTCCAGCGGCAGGTGCCTTTCGAGCTCCGGGAAGTTCATGGGTCAAGGGTGCCAAGGTGTACGGGTTTGGGATGATAACGGGGATCTGCACCTCTTGCAGCATGCTCAGGTCATTGTGACTATCCCCAAAGCCGATCGCCTGGACTGCTTCTCCACGATTTGTTTGATAGAGCTCAAGCAGCTGATGCACCGCTCGTCCCTTGTCGTTGTCTCCGCTCAGATGAAAGAATCTCCCTCCCCTGCTTAATCGCAGACCCCGCCGCTGCACCTCTTTCTCAATCTGCGTTGTACTGCAATTGGAGCTCAAAAGGCGAAAAGGAAGGTCGAACTCTCGTCGCAGCGCGTCCTGTGCTTGATCCAAGGAGAGTCCAGATACGTCGGCCAGCTGCTCGCCACTCATGCGATGGAAGCTCTCAACCTCCAGACTGTACTTCTCAGTGATTTCCTCAAGAGCCTGTTGGAGATCTGGATAAGCTCGTCCCAAAGAGATGAGTAGGAAATCATTCTTGTTCTTGGCTTCGAGGGGAATAGTTGAAAAGTAGTTCTTGGGAATGTAAATTCCGCCCCCATTTTCTATTATGAAAGGGTCCCTGTTCTGGATTTCCAGTCGAAATGGAATCATTTCCGCAGCTGTTTTGCTGCTGCACAAAACAAGGGGAATATTTCTCTCCTTCAACTCTGCTAGAGCTGGGCAGGCTGGAGAATAATCGTAGGTTTCCTGATCCAGCAGTGTCCCATCCAGATCGCTAATAATGACATAAAACATCAAAACTCATCCTACTACCAATTTGAAAATTGGCGCGAGAAATTCTTGATACAATGATTTCAGATGGGAGGCGAGGAAAAATCGCTCCATGCGCTCACGCGTGAGTTCTTAGGATATCATCCGGACTATGCCTTCTGCAGGACCCTTGCTTTCAACATCAAAAACAACGTAACCACCTATCAGAATGCCGTTGAAATTCTGGCCAAGAGGGCACGGGCCGCTAAGGAAAACCGGGGACATATTGAGGAGAAACTGGATCGACGCAGCGTAATAATGAACGGGAAGCTAGTTCGGATCAAAGATCTTTCACTCAAAGAAATCATGAATCAGGAGGAGGACAAGGTGTTGAAAGAGATTCTCGATTTCTACTTCAAACACCCGTATGCTCACGGCCGGACAAAGAAAAGCCGCCTTTTGCCTCGCTGGTTTCGGACATTCTTTCTTAGCACCTTAATCGGTCACGCCAGACGTCGTGGGGTGGATCTTGACTATGATGCGTATTTTGAAATGCTTACGTTGCTCTAAATGAGAAAGTCGGCAATCATTACCATCCCACTCCTGATCCTAATCTTCGCGGGTTCCCTGTTGCTGCTGCGGTTCTATAAACTGGACCTGATTCATACTGTTGTGGTCAATACAGTGGTTCAGAAGGCTCCGCAGGGCTATCCTGAGGGGAAAATACGGCGGACTTTCGATGCTGCTCGGGCAAGGGCGAAACATGAAGATCGAGAGCAGGCCCACTTGGAGAAGTTGCTAAGTCTCTCGCAACGGCTGGAAAAGATCCA
>JALLOM010000343.1 GCA_027717865.1 Acidobacteria bacterium AH-259-O06
TGGACTTATGTTGAGAGTTCAGTAATGTGGACTGACGGAGAGAAGGCGGCGCGATTATTGGATTAGGCCAGGAAAGACTTCACATTATTGACTAGCATCAGAATCCTGCCAATTCCGGCACTCTAAAAAGGAGGTTCTGATGCTTACACAATTATTTCCCAAGTCCTTCGACCGGTTCAGGTCATTACCACTGGTGGGTCCGATCGCGGACGATTTTGCGACTTGGTTGCTCCAACAGGGCTACCAACAGAGTTCAGCCAGGCTGCAACTGCGGGCTGTTGTGCGGATTGATGGCGAATTACGGAAACGTGGTCTCCTGCGCCTGGAGGAACTCACTCATGAGAAGCTTCTCAGCTGCTCGCCGGCAAACTCTCAGGATGATCGTATTTTGGCGGGAACGGTGCATGCCTTGGAGCGCTTCCTGGAGGGGCGGAAGCTTCTGCCCCAAACCCCAGCCGCTCCACTAACCCCCTTGAGTACTCTTGTGGCGGCATACGCCGAGTTTTTGAGGGGAGTCCGGGCCTTCGCGCCCTCAACCATCCGCGAGCACGTCCGCACTGCTTCCCAGTTTCTGGAGCATGTGGCGTATGAGAGCCTTCCTTCCTGGCTGGCAAGGCTCAGCCCCAATGACGTTGAACTGTTCGTGCGAAGCGTCGCAGAAAGGTATAGCCGGGGCTCGCTGCAGCACGTGGTGGCACATCTGCGAGGGTTTTTGCGCTTCCTGACCACCAAGGGACTGGTTCCTGGGGGGTTGGACAGCCAAATCGACACGCCGCGTCTGTACCGGTTCGAGCAGCTTCCCCGGGCTCTGTCCTGGGAGACCGTACGGGCCTTTCTCCACTCCATCGACCGGACGAAACCACTGGGCTTGCGAGATCACACTATGTTCTTCCTGATGGCTACCTACGGACTCCGACCCTGCGAGATCGTCGCGCTCACACTGGAGGACATCCACTGGCGCCAGGGATGGTTTCAAGTTTCCCAACGCAAAACAGGTTCAACGCTATCCCTGCCACTGACGGACGCAGTGGGCTCGGTCCTGCTGCACTACCTTCGCCAGGGGCGCCCTTCCTCGCCTCGGCGCGAGCTTTTCCTTCGCGCCCGCGCTCCTGTGGGCCCGCTCAAGCCCACCGCTGTGACAGGGGCGTTTCATGCCTGGTCCAGACGCAGTGGATTGGACATCCCCTTTCAAGGGTCTCATTGCCTTCGTCATTCCTACGCCATACACCTGCTGCGTCGAGGAACCTCCCTGAAGACCATCGGGGACCTACTCGGGCACCGCACTGCCGAAAGCACGTGCGCCTACCTACGACTTGCTGTTGAGGATCTGCGTGATGTGGCCCTCCCCGTACCGCAGGAGAATCTTAATCACCACAATCAGGAGGTTCACCCATGAGCGCAACCCAATCCTTCATTTCGCCTCTGGCACCCATCATCACCCGTTTTCTCGCTCTAAAAGAGTCCTTGGGACGTGGCTACGCCAGTGAGCGCAGGTTTTTGCACTCTCTGGACTCTTTTCTGGGCCATCACCCCTGTGCCTCGGATCTGACGCCTGAGACATTTGCTTCTTGGTGCACTACGCTGCAGCATCTCACCCCTACCGTGCGCCGCAATCGTATGCGAGTCGTCCGCAATCTCTGTTTGTATCGGCGGCGTGTCGAGCCCGAGTGCTTCGTGCCCGAGAAAACCCTCTTCCCTCGAAACCACCAAGCGGTGCAACCCTACATCTTTTCGGAGGCACAGATCGCGCGGCTGCTTCGTGCAACCCGTGCTTTACGACCGGGTCCCTGCTCCCCTCTGCGCCCGCAGGTGCTTCGCCTGGCAGTCGTTTTGCTGTTCACTACGGGCCTTCGCCGCGGCGAGCTCGTCCGTTTGACCCTTGGAGACTACGATCCCCGGGAGCACACCCTATTCGTTCGTGCCTCCAAGTTTCACAAGTCACGTCTGCTTCCTCTTTCACCGGACGGAGCCGGTGAGGTCGACAATTTTCTTGGCAGGCGCCTGCTTTACGGTGCTCCTTTATCCGCCCACTCACCACTGCTTTGGCATGGTTGTGGCGAGGGACGCGGCTACACTGGCCCTGGCCTCGGCCAGAGCCTGCGTGCGCTTTTTCGAACCACGGGGATTGTCAAACCAAACGGTCGACCGCCCAGAACGCACGACCTTCGTCACTCCTTCGCTGTGAATGCTCTCTTGCGGTGGTACCGATCAGGAGTCGACGTGCAAGCCAAGCTGCCCTTCCTTTCGGCCTTCATGGGACACGTTTCTGTCGCCTCAACCGAGTACTATCTGCGATTCACCGAGCAAATCGCGACCCACGCCAGCGCCCGCTTCGAGAAGTGTTTCGGCACGCTCGTGAGCCCGCTGCCCGAATCGACCGGAGGTAACCCATGAAAGCACCACTTCCCAATCTGTTAGCGCTCACCTTGCGCGCCTTCTTGTCGGATCATCTTCCCCGACTTCGAGGGATGAGCCCGCATACCATCCACAGCTATCGAGATTGCCTGGTTCTGCTGCTTCGTTTCCTGGCCTCTCACTGGGGTCGTGAACCTGCCGAGCTGGATCTGGAGGACATCGGACCCGACGCGGTTGTCTCCTTTCTGAACCACCTGGAGACAGAGCGCCACAACACCGTTTCCACGCGCAATGTTCGCTTGGCAGCGATTCACGCTTTCTTCCGTTACGTCGCAGCTCAACGGCCTGATCGGCTGGACCACTGCCAGAGCATACTCGCAATCCCCTTCAAGCGGGCTCGCGCTCATACCGTGGAATACCTGGAGTTCGACGAAATCCAAGCTGTGCTTTCCGCCATCGACCGTACCACCCCTGATGGCCGGCGCGACTATGCCTTGATGGCTACCATGTTTAATACCGGGGCACGCGTGCAGGAGATCCTCGATCTGCGTGCCTACGACCTCCAACTGACGAAGCCCTTTCAAGTACGACTGTTTGGCAAGGGACGAAAGGAGCGCCTTTGCCCGCTCTGGCCTCAGACGGCGAAGGTTCTGCGCGCTTTCTGTGCCGAGCAAGAGTTGGATCTGCGCTCAGTTTCCCCGCTCTTTCTAAACCACAATGGGCAGCCTCTGACCCGCTTCGGTGTTCGTTACATCCTGGCAAAATATCTCCAATTCGCCAGAAGGTGTACCCCCAGCCTGGCCAACAAGCGCCTCCATCCGCACAGCATGCGCCACAGCACAGCCGTCCATCTGCTCAAGGCAGGGGTGGACCTTACGACCATCAGCCACTGGCTGGGCCACGCCAGTATCAACACCACCAACAAGTACGCTGCAATCGACTTGGAGATGAAGCGTCAAGCCCTCGCTCGGGCCATGCCCCTCGAAGAACAGACCGACGTCCTTGACTCGTGGCGCAGTGATGCCACCATCATGCAGTGGCTCGAAGCTCTATGAGCCCTTTTCGTAATGTGGAGTCATTGCCGATAAACCCCGCTCAGCAT
>JALLOM010000344.1 GCA_027717865.1 Acidobacteria bacterium AH-259-O06
CGCTGCATGCGCTTGTTAGAGCGCCCCTCTAACCACGTCCCGATCTCCGGGTGGCAAGTGCGAGAACATTGCCCGAGGGGTCTGAGAAAAACGCCATCCATTCTTCCTCGCCAGGTTTACCGAAAATGCCAGTGTCATCTCGGTGAATGAGATGGGGTTCATCGTTGAATTCGATTCCTTTCGATCGCAGTTCAGCGTAAGCGGTATCAATATCATCGACCCAAAAATACAACGTAGACTTAGGACCTGCCTTCTCAAGAAGCACGCGCACACCAGAGAAATCAAGAAAAGCTAGGCCAGGAGGATCGTACTTCTCCAGGTAACTCGTGCCAAGAGTGTCTCGATAGAAGGAAATCGCTTCGTCAAGGTCTCGCGCGTACATAGCAATCTGATGAATTCGGTCGAGTTTCATCGCTAGTCTCCTTACGGCGCTCTAACGGTGTGCGGCGCGTAGCGCCGTCAGCCTGGATGCGCTTGTTATGTGCCCTCTTTGCTATGGGAGAGGATCGATTCTGCCCTCGCGCAGCTCCTCTTGATGTAAGGCTGCCCATTCTGCAACCAACCCCAGCGCCCTCGGCGGAAGCGTTCCTCCGATCAGGGCCATCGTCTCGATGCTCACAACTGCCTCATGTTCGGCGTACTGTGCATGAAAATGAGGAGGTTCGTGGTCGTCGAAGAACATCTTGATCACGATCCCGTAGAACCGACTAATCTCAGGCATCCGTCCGAGCTGTCTTCAATCGAGGGAAAATCTCCTCGGGACGTTTGCCAGTCAGCCGGAGGTACAGAGCATCCGGACAAAGGTCGACTCCTCCTTCCCACGCAATTGCGCCACCCTCATCGATATACACTTTCTTGAACACTCTGGGATCTGCCCAGACTCTAAACACACCCCGACTGGCTAGGTCACTCAAGTCGACCTCCCCTTCCACGCCATCCGCATAGCGGAGCCAGATCCGATAGGCATCGCGCGGCCTCACCTCAACTGCTTCTTTCATTTCGTGACTCTTCGCATTCAATTCTAATCTTTCCAGGGCTGGCGAGGAAGCACACATAACGCTCACGATGAGGGGCCGGGACCGCAAGCGAAGCGCGGCGGTAACCGGTCCCTCTCCATCGTGTTGTTATGTGACGGTTCATGGTCTCACCCTTGCAACTTATTGCGAAGTGGGCTCCTCTTGACTCTCGGCAGATGTCTCCAGAACATGTTGCCGATAGGATTCGTAAAATCGCTTGGCCTCAGGATATCTCCATACTGCAGTAGACGCAGCGACTGCGAGCAGAACCAATGCAGTGTACCGTACCCCCTTGGCACCTAGGGCCGCCGCAATGGACGATAATACCCCCGCCAAAATCATCGCGCTTAGGCCGGCCATTGGATCTATAACAACCACTCCCGCTAGTACGAGAATGACAGAGAGTAGAAGCAAGACTCTCGCGGATTTCTGCCTCATGTCGCTCTCACATAACTATTGATTATCTGGTTTCCAGATAAGTCCGTTACCTCTGCTTTCTTTCCAGATAATACGTCCAGCAGATTGCAGCGTCCTAGACCCGCGCGGGGCCGGCACGTATTCGCGCATTCTGGCTCGCTACGTCCTTTCAAAAAAGCAGCTGACGCTTATGGACGCGTTGCGCAAGATGTCGCTGATGCCAGCACAGCGACTGGAGCGGGCCACGGCCGCAGCCCGCAGAAAGGGCAGACTGCAGGAAGGGGCCGATGCCGATATCGTGGTCTTTAATCCCGAAACGATCCAGGACCTCGCCACCTACGAATTGCCTGCTCAGTACAGCCGCGGTGTGAAGTACCTCCTGGTGTCCGGGACGATTGTGGTTGACGACGAAAAGCTGGTCGAGGGCGTGGCTTCCGGTCGCGCACTGGTCTCGGGCCGGCGAAGGAGGTAGGCAGGGTCTGACCCCTCACTTCACCCCTGACTCCTCCCCGCTAGGGTTTGTGGCTCTTGGCGGAGAGCTGGACTTCAATGCCGTCCGGATCTTTGAAATAAATCCGTTGCGTCCCACGAGGCTGCCGTGGGTTCAGTCCTTCCTCCTCTAGGATGTCCTTGGCTCGCTCGACGTCATAGCCGTCCACCGCTAGGCAAAAGTGGTCCATTCCTGCTTTTTCTCGACGGAAAAGTGCCAGAAAGCCGGTGCGCAGATCAAGAAAACAGGAATTTTCGTTCTCACGCACCGCAGGCATCCCGAGCAAGCGGCCGTAAAATGCTTTGGACCGACTGAGGTCGGTGACGCGCAAGGCGACGTGGTTCACCGCGACTGCCTGAAACGGACTGCCTGCCGCAGTGGCAGAGCGCCCGCTGGCTGCCACTGTGAGCAGGGCCATGAAGCTGCCGATGACTTCTCGTCGCGACAGACGCCCTGATTCGAAAGCCTCCAGAATTTGAGTGATTGTAGCCTCCATGAAAGTCTCCTTTCCTTGACTGAAGTTAGATGTCCCATGCACCCAGCATCTTGCGAATCAGCACAATTTGGCCCAGATGGTAGGCATTATGGTCGGCAACCAACAGAGCCTCTCTGAGAATCGCTTGCCCGTCTCCGTGGGGAATGGGAGGCCTTTCGCTCAGACCTTCAGGGTCCATTTTGACCTCCGTTCCGTGCGCCTACCGCGCTGTCCAGTGAAGTGAGGGGTCAGACCCCTCACTTCACTCCGCGTGCTTCGAAGCAGCTACTTCAACGCTATGACCAGAGAGCGCATGGGGTCTTTACCGACGTTGACGAGTTTCGGCGCATTCTCCCCACGTTCGTGCCAGATCACGTGCCCGGCTTTGCGCTTGCGAATGATCTTTTCCCCCGTTTTTGGATCAGTCCGCTCGTAAGTGGCGTGGCTCACGAACACGATTACCTGATCGGACGGTCGAATGTAGGGAGAGCGCACGCCCCCAGGCGGCATGATCCGCTCGGTCACCTGCACGCGGGCGTTCTCAAGCACCACCTTACGCGTTATCTCCTTTGCAGGGCTTACCGAATAGGCCACACACAGCGTGAGAGCTGACGACAGTAGGGCCGTGAGTGCGATCTTTTTCATAACTCCTCCTCGGTTTCCTATCTTGCCATACTTAACCAGGCTTCGGGTAAAAAAAGCGATCCGCATCTCCATGTCAGACTGCAGCTGCGTCGAGTGAACAGGAAAACTGTTGTGATCCGAGTCGTATCTTGAGTATGATGCCAGAAACCTTGCTTCAATCGAGCAGTGAGTCAGCACACCGACCGCTTCATCCCAGACGTCTTCTCGAGACCGGCCGCTCAATTTCGGGATTTTGGGTCACAAAAATGGAGGAGGTATGAAACCGATCAACGCTGTTGTTGGCAGGGTGGTCTTGTTGTCACTTGCAGCCCTGCTTCTATTTTGCTCTTCGATGGAAGAGCCCACAAGAGAGCAAACGGAAGGAGAGAAACCCGCCGGGTTTGTGCTTCAACCTAATGAGGGGGAAGTGCTTC
>JALLOM010000345.1 GCA_027717865.1 Acidobacteria bacterium AH-259-O06
GCCGGTGGCTCGCCCCTATCGCGAAACCTGGAACCTCGAACATGTTGCAGGAATTTACGAGAAAACTCATCGAAGGCCACGACTTAAGCGAGACCGAAGCAGAAGAGTCGCTGGAGTTGATTCTCTCTGAGGAGACTCCCGACAGCGCCATGGCTTCCTTTCTGACGGCGCTCGCCATCAAAGGGGAAAGCTCAGGGGAAATCGCCGGCTTTGCCCGCGTCATGCGTCGGCAGGCTGTCCATGTTCGGGCCAATCAATCCAAGCTGATTGATACCGCAGGGACCGGAGGGGGTGCCGACACCTTTAACATCTCGACCGCGGCAGCCTTCGTCATTGCCGGTGCCGGTGTTCCTGTTGCCAAACACGGCAACCGGGCCATGACCTCGCGCTGCGGCAGTGCGGACGTCCTGGAGGCCTTGGGAGTGCGGATTGAAAATCCGCCGGAGGTGGCGGAACGTTCCTTGAATGAAATTGGTCTGGCCTTCATGTTTGCCCCAATCTTTCATCCGGCCATGAAAAGAGTGGCTCAAATCCGGCGCGAGCTGGGTCACAGAACCATTTTCAACCTCCTGGGTCCCCTGACCAATCCGGCTTCGGCACCCTACCAAATCATCGGTGTCTATTCTCCTGATCTGACGGAGAAGTTGGCATACGCTCTGTCAGCTTTGGGCTGTCGAAGAGTCTGGGTCGTTCACAGTTACGATGGTCTGGACGAGCTTTCCATCGGATCTCGGGTGCGCGTCTCCGATGTCAAGGATCGAACAGTGGAAAGCTTCGATCTGAATCCAAAAGATTTTGGCTTTGAGGTGAGTCCCGCCTCGCAATTCCCAGGTGGGACACCGGAGGAGAACGCGAAGCTCATCCGCAGTGTCCTGGAGGGCCATAGCAAAGGCCCCGCTCGAGACGTGGTGGTTCTCAACGCTGCCGCAGCTTTGCATGTGGCGGCGGAAGGAGAATTCAACGAAGTGATTAAAAAGGCGGAGGAATCCCTCGATTCCGGCGCTGCTCTCGATAAACTGTTTCAACTTGTTGAGGCCTGTGGGGGTTGAAGGTTCCAAGTTCCAAGTTCCAAGTTCCAGGTTTACCGGTTGAGAACTGGCAGCTGACAATGAAAAGGAGCCAGGAGCCAGGAGCCAGAATCCAGAATCCAGAATTCAGAATCCAGAATGCAAAATTCAGAACCTGAAACCTGGAACCTGAAACCTGAAACCTGGAACCTGGAACGAATAGCCATGCTTGCAGAAATTGTCGCTTTTAAAAAACGGGAGCTGATGGACACGAAACGACAGCTCCCCCTCGACGACCTCCTTCGCCAGGTTCCCGACCTGTCCCCTCCATCTTTCAACGCAGCCATCACCCAGGCCGGCATCAACATCATTGCTGAGATCAAATATAAAAGCCCCAGCCATGGTTCTTTTGCCTGCCAATTGCCCCCCGGCGATCTGGCCAAGGTTTACTCGGAAAGCGGGGCTGTGGCCCTGTCAGTGCTAACCGAGAAGAACTACTTTGCTGGAGATTTGCAGTTTTTAGAGGAGATCCACAAGGAGCTGCCGGAATTACCGCTTCTTCGAAAGGATTTCATTGTGGATCGGTATCAAATCGCCGAAGCCCGGATCAAAGGCGCCTCGGCCTATTTGCTGATTGTTTCCTGTTTGTCTGGAGAGGAACTTTGCAGTCTGATCTCCTATGGACGGGATTTTCAGCTGGATGCCCTGGTTGAGGTGCACGATCCGTTTGAGTTGGAGAGGGCGATGCGAAATAATGCCCGCATCATTGGCGTCAACAATCGCAATCTGCGTACCTTTGAGGTTGACATCGATACCTCCTTTGACGTTGCAAAGAGGATGGAGGGAGAGGAGAACTACATTTTGGTCTCGGAGTCGGGAATCAACGAGCACGCGCAAATCGCTGAGCTTCAAGACGCTGGTTTCAGTGCATTCTTAATTGGTTCGACACTTATGGATTCCCCGGACCCCGGTAAAAAGCTGCGGCAGCTGAAAGGTGAAGAATAACCCATGTCATTTCGCCAAAATTCGCGTCTTTCGCGGGCCGAAACGTTCCTGATCAAGGTCTGCGGTATTACCAATCTCGACGATGCTTTCCGCTCCATCGATTCCGGGGCCAACGCGCTTGGCTTCAACTTCTACCCCAAAAGCCCCCGCTATATTGATCCCGTAAAGGCGGAGAAAATTACCCAAGACCTTCCCAATCATGTCCTGACGGTGGCCGTCATGGTGGTACGGGGTGGAGAAATTGGTCGGGGCGAGCCGACGGCTCGCCTGAACCGAACGTTTGGCGCCAGACCACGGTTCGGGCGGCCCACCGGGCCGCCCCTACAGAGCCGCCGGCTCGCCCCTACCAATTCCCCTTCCCCCTTCGGTGCCTTTCAATTACATGGGCTGCAATCCGCCTCGGAAATTCCCGATATGGATAAGCGAATCTTCATCGCTACCTCGCCTACGAGCGCATCCCGCTTCCCCAACCATGAGATCCTGATCGACATCTCCTGGGGCACGGGAAAGAAAGCCGACTGGGGAGAAGTTGCTAAACTTAGAAGACCGTTCATTCTGTCAGGGGGCCTGACAGCTGAAAATGTTGCTGAAGCCATTGAGTTGCTATACCCTGCCGGTGTGGACGTCTGTTCAGGCGTTGAACGCTCACCGGGTGTAAAGGATGCGATGAAGTTGAAGCGTTTCGTAGAGAATGTAAGGGGAGCGGTCGGCGGCGCTGCGCGCCGAGAGCAGTAGAACAATAGAACAATAGAGTAATAGAACAATAGAGAGGCCGGCTGACCGGCTGACGACACAACTGACAGCTGACAGAACAGCTGACAACAGACCACAGACCACAGACCTTTGGCAAAGAAAGAGCGACAGTGACCAAAAAACGAAAGCTCGAAACTCAAGACTCAAGAGCTCAAAAGCCCAAGAGCTCAAAAGCTCAAAAGCTCAACAGCTCAACAGCTCAAAACTCAAAACTCAAAACTCAAAACTCAAAACTCAGAACTCAGAACTCAGAACTCACAGGCTCAGACAGCCACTTTGGCGAATACGGGGGAATGTTCGTCCCTGAGACGCTCATGTCTCCCTTGGAAGAGCTGAATAGGGTCTATCTGGAAGCTCGTGAGGATCCGGATTTTGAGCGGGAGTTTGAAGAATTGCTGCGGAGCTATGCGGGGCGTCCCACGCCGCTTTTCTACGCGAAGCGCTTCTCCGAGCGTGCGGGTTTAAAGGTTTATCTGAAACGAGAAGACCTCTGTCACACCGGGGCCCATAAGATCAACAACGCTCTGGGACAGGCCTTATTGGCTCGCCGGATGGGAAAGAGCCGGATTATCGCAGAGACGGGGGCCGGGCAGCATGGGGTAGCCGCGGCTACCGTCTGTGCCTTACTGGATCTGGAGTGCGAAATCTATATGGGCGTCGAAGACATGCGCCGGCAGGCATCGAATGTAT
>JALLOM010000346.1 GCA_027717865.1 Acidobacteria bacterium AH-259-O06
CATTTGCTGAAAAACTGACCTTTCCAACAGAAAGGAGATACAAAGATGATTCTACAGATTGACGACAATTACCGGATCACTTCTGATGCGACTGAGGTGCTTGAGGCGCTTTTGGCAAAATGGCGAATCCCTGGCCTATGTTAAAGAGCAGCTTGGACACTCTAGCATCAGCATGACCGTTGACACCTATGGACACCTGGTTCCAGGTGCAAATCGTGAAGCAATGGACCGGTTACCCACAGAGGAAGAAGCCGCAAAGGAAGAAGCGGCTAAGATCGGATGAGTGATTACATTGGTGGCCACAACTGTTCTGACAAGTCAGGGTCGTCGCGGAGGGGGGTAACGTTAATTTTTGGCTGGTTCTCGGAGTGCTAAATCCTCAGTACGGTCTAGTTGACGCAGTATCGGGTGATCAGAATCGGCTAACGCTAGAAGTCTGCGAAGTTCATCCTCGATCTTTCGAGCATCCTCATACCGACCTTCGTCGCGATAGAGGTCTGCCAGCTGTGATTTGATTCTCAACCAGGAGGCGGGAGGCCCCAAACTACCAACCAAGAGAGGCCTCTTTTTCGAAGCCTCCTCGAGCAGTTGAATCCCCGCTAGCAAATCCCCCTGCAGTCGATATGCTTCGGCCAGGATTGCCGATGCCGCAAAGTGCCAGACCGGTAGACGTTGAAGGATACCTTCGAGCATCTCGATCCCTTCCGCGGTGTTTCCTCGGCTGAACTTAAGTATACCCCATCCCATCTCGATGAAGGGATCCTGATGAGAAGTATCCTCCTTTGAGTGCCTCCTCTCCCATTCGAGCAGTATCTTCTCCGATTCGGAAAAAAATCCAGAACGAGCTAAAATGACTGCAGCAGAAAAATTCTGGGTGTTTACCATTGGGGGGGCGTGTCCCGAGACGTATGTGGTTTCCAGGTATTGCTTCAGGTGGCTTCTCGTCTTCTCATAGTCACCTTCCCTGGCGGCCATCTTAGCCAACCTCCAGTGGCGACTTTTCGAGTCTAGACCTTTCGTGAACCATTCTCGCGCGAGCTGGCGTTTACCCAGGGCCTGATACAGATTCCCCAACTCTTGAGAATCCCTCTCCGACATCCCGAGACTATTAAGTGTCTGCGACACTTTCTCGATTTCAACTAGAGCAGCTTGTGGATCGCCGCCAAGCCAAGCTTCGTAGGCTGGGACAAGCATGATTCTGATGGCAGGACGGTTGTTATCCTCCTTAATATCCTCGGGGGTGATCAGATTGCGAGCACGATCCAGGTAGGGCTGGGCTTGGACCAAGTCACGACCGGAACCAAGGAGCGACAACACTGCACGACGATTGTAATTGAAGTGATTGGGGCGTAAGTCCGCACGCCGTAACCAGTAAGTTAAAGCTCGTTGTTCCTGACCGGTCTCGCTGTAAAGGACGGCTAGCTTGTGGGTGGCCCAGAAATGATCGGGATAGAGACCTAAAAGTGCCTCAAAGGCATGAATGGCCCTATCAAGCTCACCCTTCATCCAGTAGTAACTTCCATGGATAAAGTATCGCTCCTGCTCACTGGTTGTCCCTGCCAGCTGAAAAGCCCGTTTAGCGTGTTGGATGTAATCGTCAAAAGACTCCCCTTGATTTCGAAGGGTCCAGGCAAGCCATATGTAAGCAGACGCAAACTCTGGGTCTATCTCGAGAGCCTGCCTTAACAACTCTTCCGCAGGCCCTTGCCCTATTCCTCCCCGGTCGAATAGAGTTCGAGCATCCGTGTAAAGCTGGACGGCCCGCAGGGAGGGCGTGGCGGCCTTTTCCAGTTTCCGCTCACTTTCCTGGATGAGAGCGAGTTTCTCTCCCAGGTTTTCCCCGGCCCAATTGGAGAGCGACCTTAATGCAGACAAAACTTGCTTTTGCCCAACGGCCTCTTCGCTAGCGGTGGCTATAGCCTGCCCCTGGCTGGGATCGACCACTTGTACACTCAGGAGGTATGTTGAATCCAGTTTCTCCACCCGCCCTGTTAGTAATGCCTTAATGCCTCCGTCCCGCAAGCAAATTTCTCTTCCCAGAGTCCGATCAATGCGGGTGTCGAGGGGTTTTCTCATCAGCTGCAACGTGTCCTCGATCCGTTCACGAGGAACGACGTTGACAAATTGGGAGTTGCTGATCTCCCGTTCCAGCGCATACTCCAGTACGCCGTCGAAGACGGACTCAGCGGTGCGATTCTCGAAGTCAGCGATCAGCACCCAATCGCGCTGTTGGAAGTTCAACGCTTCGGGGTTGGATGAGGAACCGATGTCCATCCATGCGACTAGACCCACCAGTAGAAGCAGTGTGACTCCACCTGCAACACCTGCAACAGTTTTCTTGTTTTCTGAGAAGAATCGGAGCCCATGTGCTGGCTCGTGTTTGTCTAAGCCGGTGCTGCGCTTTCCAAGCCAGGCGTCGATTTCTGAGCGGTAGGCGTAAACGCTCACCTGTGTGTTGTGGATGTGGCGGCGAATGGGAAGACCTTCTTCCTGTTCCCAGCGCTGAACTGTCCGAACATCCCGATCAAGATAAGTGGCGATCTCTTTCCAAGAATCCAGGCGCTCATCGGCTGGAGCTTCCGATTGGCGTGCTTTCGACTCTGAAAACTCTTCCATGGGTAATGGGTTTCTCGATCTTACCGCAGCGCATCTCCACCTTCAACTGTTATACATAACGTCATAAGTAATTGCGTATTACTTCCAGTTATGGTCTAATAGCGGCATGAAGCCGCTTAGAATTAAAGATACAGAGACAGTCATCCTGGGTTTGCAGGACGAGATACGCCGCTCTCCGGAGTCGCGCTATGATCACCGTCTTCACGGTGTGCTTCTGGTCGCCCATGGGCTGAGCTGTCCACAAGTGGCCCTGTTGCTAGGAGATGCCCCACGGACGGTGGAATACTGGGTGCAGCGATTCGAAAAAGAAGGGCTGTCGGGACTGGTGGAGGGTGAGCGTCCCGGTCGACCCACGCGTTTGAGCGAAGAGGAGTTTCAGGAGATGGCTGCCGTCCTTCGAGAGCCACCGACGGCGGTGGGACTGAAAACGAACCTGTGGGACGGAAAGACCTTGTCGGCCTTTATCCAGGATCGCTATGCGCTCACTCTTGGGGTACGGCAATGCCAACGAATCTTTAGGCGTCTGGGTTTTCGTTTGCGCAAACCTCGGCCCGTGATCGCCCACGCCGATCCCGAAGGGCAACGGGAGTACAAAAAAAACTCCGAGGATGGGTGAGCACCGGGGAGAAGGAGTTGTGGGCTGTGGACGAAGTGCACTTCCAGCAGCACGGTTCCCGATGTCGAATGTGGGTGCCTCCGGAGACGAGAGATCCGGTCTTGCTGCACCATCCGACGCGAAAGAGCGTGGGCTACTTCGGGGCGGTCCGGCTGCGGGACGGCAAGTTTGTCTACCATCGAGAAACGGAGAGGTTCAACGGGGAAACCTTCCACGTCT
>JALLOM010000347.1 GCA_027717865.1 Acidobacteria bacterium AH-259-O06
AGCTTCCTTCGCTGCTGTTATCATTCGCGCTGAAACGGAGGAAAACCCAATGAAGTTCTACCTTGCCATATGTTTGCTCTTTTTGGTATCGCCCCTGCTGGCTGCTGATCGAGTGACGGGACGGCAGTTCGCCAGTCGCTCCGAAGTCATCGCCCAAAACGGTATGGCTGCCACCAGTCATCCCTTAGCCACACAGATCGCGATGGATATTCTCCAAGATGGAGGTAATGCAGTGGACGCTGCCATTGCTGCCAACGCGGCGCTGGGCTTGATGGAACCGACGGGCTGTGGAATCGGAGGTGATTTGTTTGCCATCGTCTGGATCGACAGGGAACAGAAGCTCTACGGGTTAAACGCCAGCGGTCGCTCCCCCTACGCTCTAACCTTGCAGGAGTTCAAGAAACGCAGCTTGGGGGAGATTCCGAGGGTTGGCCCGCTACCTGTAAGCGTTCCCGGATGCGTGGACGGTTGGTTTGAGCTGCACAAGAAATTTGGGAAGCTGCCAATCAAAAAGGTGCTTGAGCCGGCCATCCGCTATGCTCGCCGGGGTTTTCCGTTGACCCAAGTAATCTCTCACAGCTGGTCAGGAGGGAGCACAACACTAAAGGATCAGCCCAATTTCGCCTCCACTTTCATGCCCGGAGGCAAAGCCCCATCTGAAGGTGGAATTTTCCGTAATCCTGACCTGGCCAATACCCTAGAAAAAATCGCTCAGGGGGGTAGAGACGTCTTTTACAAGGGGGAGATCGCCCGGTCGATCGACGAATTCTGCAAACGTGTGGGCTGCTTTCTTCGCTACCGCGATTTGGCCGAGCATACCTCCACCTGGGTGGAGCCGGTATCCACGAACTATCGCGGCTACGATGTCTGGGAACTGCCGCCCAACGGCCAGGGCATTGCAGTGCTGCAGATGTTGAACATTCTCGAAGCATTCGATCTTCGTTCAATGGGTCATAACAGCGCCGACTATCTTCATCATCTTGTGGAGGTCAAGAAAATCGCCTTCGAGGATCGGGCCAAATTCTACGCCGACCCAGACTTCAACAGGATTCCCATGGCCGAATTGATTTCCAAACAATACGCCGAGAAACGTCGGAAGCTCCTTAATCCTGAGCGGGCTTCGGATCAAATTCCAGCCGGTGACCCCAAGCTCGCGAGGGGGGACACCATCTACCTGACAGTTGCTGACCGAGAACACAATATGATTTCTTTGATTCAAAGCAACTTCATCGGTTTCGGGTCGGGGTTGGTCCCCGACAGCTTGGGATTTGTGTTACAAAACCGGGGGGCTCTCTTTAATCTGGAAGAGGGCCACTTCAACACCTATGCTCCACATAAACGCCCTTTTCACACGATTATTCCTGCTTTTGTGACCCGGGCTGGTAAACCTTTCCTGAGTTTCGGCGTCATGGGTGGGGACATGCAGCCGCAGGGACACGTCCAGATACTTTGCAATATCATCGACTTCGAAATGAACCTCCAGGAGGCGGGAGACGCGCCCCGTTTTTACCACCTTGGCTCTTCTTCTCCCACAGGGAGTGTGATGAGTGATGGGGGAGAGCTAGCCCTGGAGTCTGGTATTGCCATCGAGGCCTTGGAGAGCTTGGTGGAGAAAGGGCACCGTCTGCGATTTGTGGTGGGCTTATTTGGAGGCTATCAGGCGATCCTATATGATGCCAACAACAAGGTCTACCGAGGCGCGAGCGAATCGCGGAAAGATGGCATGGCGGCAGGTTACTAAGTGCCTCGCTCAGCTTGATTCGTAAAGGATGAGACTGTGTTGAAACGTCAGACAACTGGATCAGTGGTCTGTCCTTCCTGCGGCAGACTGGCGGGCGTCAACGACAAGGAGTGTCTTAACTGCGGCCGGCCCAATCCAGGGATGTGGGGCTATGCGTCCTTGTTAAGGAGGCTGGGCCAGGATCTGGGCTTCGTTCAGATGGTGATTTGGGGCTGCAGTGGTCTTTACATCGCTATGCTGGTCATCGACCCGGGTGGGATCCGTATGGAGGGCCTCTTCTCCCTCCTCTCTCCCAGCCTGCGCAGCCTTTTTCTATTTGGAGCAAGCGGAGCAATACCGTTCTTCCAGGCCGGTCGATGGTGGACCGTCCTGAGTGCAGCCTGGCTTCACGGAGGTTTACTGCACATTCTCTTTAACATGATGTGGGTTCGCCAATTGGCACCGGCAACGGCCTCCGAATATGGCGTTGCTCGCATGGTCATCATTTACACGGTATCCTCGATTACCGGTTTTTTCCTAAGCAGCTCGGCCGGTGCTTTTCTCTGGTTTCTGCCCTGGCCACTGCGAGGAGCTGGATGGACAATCGGGGCTTCGGCTCCGATTTTCGGGCTTCTCGGCGCACTGGTTTACGCTGGAAAAAGGGGAAGCAGCGCGGTGGGACGCCAGGCGTGGGGCTTGGCAGTACTTCTCTTCGTGTTTGGTTTGATGATGAGAGGTGTTGACAACTGGGCCCATCTGGGAGGATTTGCGGGGGGCTATTTGATGTCCCGATGGTTGGATCCCATGCAGCCTGAACGTACAGATCACCTGATTATCGCCCTCCTTTGCATCGGGCTCACGATCCTCTCCATCGTGGTCTCAGTTATTCAAGGCTTGAAATTCCTCTAATCGAGCCGATCGGGTTTCAGGGGTTTCACGATAGCCCATTGAAATCCCTGCCGGAACAGACTATCCTTCCAATATCAAACAAGGGGAGAGTACCCATTGAAAGTCGAAGGTCGTCATACCTTTGATGTGCCCCGCGACGTGTTGTGGAAGGCGCTTTTGGACCCAAACGTCATTTCAAAAACTCTTCCCGGTTGTGACGAACTCATCAAGCTGGGGGAGAACGAATACAAAGGTACTTTCAGTATTCGAATCGGCCCTGTTCAGGGAAAGTTTGAAGGCAAGTTTACCCTTTCGAACCTCAATCCACCTGAGAGTTACCATCTTAAATTGAGCGGCAAAGGGGTATCGGGATTTCTAGAGGGTGAAGGAGACATTCAGCTGGAAGACCATAATGGATCAACCAGTTTGCATTACGAAATCAGTGCCCAGGTCGGTGGACGTATGGCGGGCGTGGGGCAGCGTTTGATGGACAGTTCGGCACGGCTGATTACCCGACAAGGATTGGAGCAGCTGCATCAACAGATCAACGCACTGTATCAAACAAAGGATTCTAGGGATTTACCCCAAGCAGTGGGGACCCCACCCCAAACGCAATTCGCGGCTAATGTCGCCAAGGGCATTCTGGCAGATTTGATACCGCGGCATCGCCGCCTCATGGTTCTCGGGCTTAGCCTGGCGGTGCTGCTGTTATTTATTATTTTCTTCCGGGCCTGCAGCGGATAATATGTGGCTGCGCAAACACTACTTCAGGTAACTGCGAAAGGCAGGTGGTTGCCCAACAGAGCCGCGACCGTAAGAGGGTGTCGCAAAAGGCTGTTC
>JALLOM010000348.1 GCA_027717865.1 Acidobacteria bacterium AH-259-O06
CAAGCGGAAGCTCGATTTTTGTCTGAAATACAAGATTAATATGGTTTTCTTTGACGGATTCGGATGGACAGCCGAGAAAATTCCCGGCTATGCCCGAATGATGCGAGAGCTGAACCGCTACGCAAGAGAACGCGGTATCAAGTTGATTTTTGGAGGTTATGGGGCTAATTACATGGCCCGGGCGGTTCGTCCGGAACACAACATCGGCAGAGTCTACCTGAACCGCCATTCCTACCCCTACGGAAGCGTGTACAGGTGCCTGGCTGGAGACATCCTATCCACTCCCGAAAGCGAGGCGTATCTGCCCACGTTGGGAACCTGTCGGGCCAATGACGAATTGATGAAGTTAAAGGTCAAAGAGCTGGAGGAATTTGTGCGATCGGTGGAACCCGGAGCACTGTATATTCACCATGAAGATCAGGGGGATTTTGATCCCACTCAGGAGACATGGCTTGATCGGGATTACCGGTGCCGGGTTCGCTGGCCTAACGATAACCTGAAGGCCAAGGATGGGGGAGCGGGTGCCTTGGCATATGGATACTCAAAACTGCTGGAGGCAGTCTTGCGGGTGAAAAACAGCGATACGGGTTATGACGCCAGCAAAGATTGCACCATCATTATGATTTCTCCTGTTTACCGTCTCCGGGAAGAGTCCGGCCAGGACTGGAACAACGTTCTAGATTTGTGGGAAAACGTGGTTTCACTCATGGCCCAACACCGGAATCTGGAAATCGGCTTTCGCGAGATTTTTTCCCAGGCGGAGAGTGGACAAAGATGGATGGGGGCCTTTCGCGAACGCATGGAGTCTCGGGCACTGCTCTCTAACGCCTTTGTGTTTTTTCTTGGCGGAAGCCAGGGTTACGTGAATAATTACCCTTTCACTGCCACCGCAGTGCTAAACGGGCACTTCAAAGGAGCGGAGACGCTCTATAACTTCAGCGGAGGTGTACACCAGGAACCGCTGCAGCTTCTCAACGGTGCTTTTGCCTGGAATTCCAACTCGCCAGGCTATCGAAGTCCTCAGGGTTATCGGCAAATCAAACAGCTTTGGCAGGCCTTGAATGCGAATCAGGTGATGCCAGAAGAGATCTTCGGAGCCGGAGGCTTTTTGGAATTAGCCTGCCAAAAAATCTATGGCAACGAAGCGGGTAAATCAATGAAGAAATACTTTACCCACTTCGAAAAACAACCTCGCACCAAGCAAGGGTTGCTTGTTCCCCATTTTAACGAACGGATCCATGCACTGGTGGTGTTGTTTGGTGTGCTGGAGAGCGATTCCAGGTTTTGGGATCCCACAGATTCATCTTCTATTGTTTTGACCCATCGAGAACAAGAGCAGATTCGCCGAGGTCTTGCCGCCGATCGCCAGGAAAGGGTTACCTCCCGCGAATGGCATGGCAGGCTGGCCCGAGTTTGGGAGCTTCAAGCAGAGGTCAATCAAACGGCCGGTGGCTTTGCCGATGGGGCCCTCTCCAGTCAGGATCTGAAGATAGGCGCTCGAGAGGACGTCGAGTACCTAAGAAAAGGCCTTGAGGTTGGAGACGGTTTCGCGCAGCTGCTCGCTGCCTATCACAAGCTGCTGTCGGCCGACAATCGAACGGAGCAAAAAGATCTGCTATCTGCCGCTCAGAAAAAGCTTCAGGATTTGGAACAATTATTGGACGGGAATTTTCAGTTCGACACCGTGGGCCCTTTAGGCGGAGACCAGTCGAGCTGGCTCGAGGCGCTCCGGAAGCTGAGGAGCTATTTAGCACAAATGAGTTAGCCTGCTCTCTACCAAGAGGAGGTATTATCCCGGCGCAGATGAAAAGTGCTTGTGTGCGAGCTTTTCCGATTTTGCTTCTGACCACCTTGATAGTGAGCAGGCCCCCAGGTTTTTCTAACGAGTCCGATCCCGTAATTTTTCAAGATTCCGCGTATCAAAGTGGAATCAGTGGGTTTATTCGATCAGGTCATCCAACCAACAAAAAGTATCTGGTCGAAGGAATGACCGGCGGGGTCTGCCTCTTTGATTACAACAATGACGGCTGGCTGGATATCTATCTGGTCAATGGCTCCACCGTCGAGGATTACATAAGAAAAATGGAGTCGAATCGTGCCAGAAACTATCTTTTTAAGAACCTCAAAGATGGCACTTTTGTCGATGTTACTGATCAAGCCAGGGTGGGAGATCCGGGCTGGGGCATGGGTTGTGCTGCGGCAGACTTTGACAATGACGGAGATACGGATCTGTACGTAACCAACTTTGGGCCCAACGTTTTGTTCGAAAACCAGGGAGACGGTACCTTCAAAGAGATCAGCCGCAGTTCCGGGACGGATCATGGAGGGTGGAGCACTGGATGTTCCTGGGGTGATTTCAACAACGATGGTCTAGTAGATCTGTACGTGGCAAATTACCTAGAGCTTGACGTGACTCAGCCTCCACCGGAGTTAAAAGGTGAGTTTTGTTCATACTTGAGCTTAGAAGTGATGTGCGGGCCACAAGGGCTTCCTGGAGCAGCTGATGTCCTCTATCGGAACCGAGGAGACGGAACCTTTGTTGACGCAACAGAAGTCAGCAAAATTACGGACCCACGTTATTACGGTTTGGGAGTGGTTTCCTTCGACTACGATAATGATCAGGATCTGGACATTTTTGTCGCTAACGATTCTACTCCAAATCTGCTTTATCAAAATCAAGGTGATGGAACATTCCTCGAAGTCGGGCTACTGAGTGGCGTCGCCCTTAACGAAGACGGCTTGGAGCAGGCCTGCATGGGTGTCGCCGTAGGAGATTACGACAACGATGGCAATTTGGACATATTTGTGACCAATTTTGCCCAAGATACTAATACCCTTTATCGCAACCTAGGGGATGGTTTTTTCCTCGACGCAACCACGAAGGCGCGACTTCGAGATGGCTTCCCGTTTATGGGTTGGGGAACCGCGTTCTTTGACTACGACCTGGATGGGTGGAAGGACCTGATGGTGGTCAATGGCCACCTCTACCCGGAAGTCGAGCAACGAACCGACTTATCCTACAAACAGGCCGACCTTCTATATCACAATGAACGGAATGGAACTTTTTCCAATGTTGCCCAGAAACTCGGTTACAGTCCACATGTGGGTCGTGGTGCCGCCTTTGGGGATTTGACCAATGACGGGAATATCGATGCAGTCGTTTCAAATTTGGATGATCGGCCCTATCTTCTGTATAATCCTAACCAAAATGAAAGTCACTGGCTTCTGCTAGAACTAAGGGGGACTAGAAGTAACCGAGACGCGATCGGTGCTCGTGTTTGGCTTGAAACAGGAGGGAAAACAAGCCAATTGCAAGAGGTCAGCAGCGGCAGCAGTTACCTCTCCGGCAGTGACTTACGCCTTCATTTTGGTCTGGGAACAAGAGCAAGGATTGAGAAGTTACATATAAGATGGCCGCGAGGCTC
>JALLOM010000349.1 GCA_027717865.1 Acidobacteria bacterium AH-259-O06
ACGAGTCAGTGACTTGGCAGCACACTTGGTCTGCTGACATGGTGACCAATTTGGGGTGGTATCGTCGCTCTTATCAAGCCGAACTCCTCCCGAGCGCCAACGATACACCATTGTCAGCTAGCCAATTCCGCGAACACGTACGACAAGGGATCCTGATCAATCTCACGCAATTTTATAAGGGCCACATGATCAAAGCCGGTGCTGACGCACAGCGGATCACACCGCGCGAATTCTTCTCCTTTTTTGTCACTGATTTTGATGAAGCTGCTGAAGCTGACCTCAGCCCTCTCACATTACAGTTCGATGAGGAAAACCCGTTTCTCTTCCGTGACCGGGCTGTCCGTGGGCAGACATCCTGGTACGTCCAAGACACCTTCTCGCTCTTTGAAAACCTCACCATCAATGCAGGGCTTCGATTTGATCATACAGCGGTGTTGGTATCTGATTCACAATTCAGTCCCCGTGTGGGCGCCGTCTACTATATTCCGCGCACCAGAACCGCAATTCGAGGATCATACAACAGATTATTCATGCCATCTCAGGTGGAGAACCTGTTGCTCTCCTCTTCCGAAAAAGCCCGTCAACTTTCTCCTTTCGTGACGCCGGAGGGTGAAGGAGGAGCCGCAGTCCGGCCTGAAAGACAACATGCTTTTGAAGTTGGATTCGCTCAAAACATTGCCGATCTCTTCAAGCTTGATGCGGCCTATTGGTGGCGGTTCGTACGGAACTATGACGATCCCAATGTGTTTTTTGGCACAACGATTATCTTCCCCAATGCTGTTGCCAAAGGAGAAGCACAAGGCGTCGATGTCCGCATTGACGTGCCTGAAAGAAAAGGATGGTCAGGATACTTTAGCTATTCCAATTCGCGCGTCTTTCAAATTGGACCGATCAACGGAGGACTTTTTCTTGAGGAGGAGGTAATTGAAATTGGACCGGGAACGCGGTTTACGCCCGATCACGATCAGCGCAATGTTGGAGCCTTTGCTGTGACGTACTATCATCGCAAGAGAGGGCTTTGGGCGTCTTTTTCTGGCAGGCATGAGAGTGGAACTCCGCTGGAGGTCGAAGAGGACGAGCTGGAGGAGTTGATGGAGCGACCGGGTGCAGAGTTGGTCAATTTCGAGCGGCAGCGAGTCAAGCCACGAACGTTATTCGACCTTTCAGTCGGCAAGGATCTGTTCCAAAGTGAACCGCTCACGGTCAGGTTGCAATTCGATATTCGGAATCTGACCAATGAGCGATTCGCCTATAACTTTGGCAACCCTTTCAGTGGGACCCATTTCGGTCATCCACGGCTGTGGAGCGCACGGATTAAGCTTACTTTTCGTTAAAGAATATACACTGAACCGCCCGCCGCGTTAGTTTCTTCGGGGGCTTCTTCGATCAGGCGCTTTACGAGCGCGCAACCCCCTACTACAATCCTTCGTCAGGCCACAGGGAAGCATACGACGCGGCTGGGAACGCGCCAAAAATGAGTCAAAATGACTCAAAGGTGCGAATGTGCCCTCGCACCTTTAGTGTCCGCCCTATTTCAATTTGTCGCCTTCCGTCCAAAAAAGAGACATCCTTTCGCGAGCCTGGGAAAACCTGTCCTGGGAAAAACCTTGCCAAATTATTTAGGAAAGGATAAAATATGGTTTTGGTGTGCCTAAATTATAAATTCTAGGCTATTGCGGAATGGTAAGCCAAGCTACCGAAGACTATCTGAAGATTATTTACAAGTTGCAGCGCAAGCGCCAGCAGGTGAAGACGTCGGCCCTCGCGCTGGCGCGGCAGGTCACCCCAGCCTCCGTCACTAACATGGTTAAGAAATTAGCCAGAATGCGGCTGCTCATTTACACCTCGTATCATGGCGTGGAACTAACGCCGGCGGGGGAGAAGATCGCGCTGCGCGTTATCCGGCTCCACCGACTACTGGAACTTTATCTCAAAGAAGCATTGGGCTACTCCTGGGACTGCGTCCACGAGGAAGCGGAGAAGTTGGAGCACCACATCTCGGAAGAGTTCGAGGAGCGAATCTTCGAGGCGCTGGGATGTCCAGCGTTCGACCCCCACGGCGATCCCATTCCTACAAAGGAAGGCGAAGTGCACGAGGTAACCTTCACCCCACTGTCAGACGCGGAGGCGGGCGACCTCGGCACCATCCGCCGCGTGGACGACGGCAACCCCGAACTGTTGCAGTATCTGGAAAAAATCGGCCTGGTGCCGAAGGTCACGGTTGAGGTTCTGGAGAAAGCGCCGTTCAATGGACCATTGACCGTCAAGGTCGGCGATATTGAGCATGTGGTCGGGCGCGGCGTCGCCGCGAATATCTTCGTGGTTTCGGTGGAGGCCGCAGACAGCTGAGACGGACCAGGTTTTTAGCAACCTTTCAACTCCGCATTTAAGGGAGGGTGACAGATATGAAGCAATCCCACCGAAACTGCATCCTGCTTATCCTGAGTGGGTCCTTGGTACTTGGGCTAGTCTTCTTTTTCACGTCGCGGCAGGCACGGGCGCACATCATCCCGCCAGAGAAGTTCCATCCAGTAGCCGAGAGCTATCGCCGGATGAACTTTCTCCTCAATTTGAACCCTGTCCTCTGGGCCCAGGTTCGCAAGGACGCGGACACCATCGCCGAAGGTCTTGCCACACTTTCTTACGCTGAGGCAAAAAGCTATGGGGGCGCGGTCAATACCCTCATCGACAAATACACTGAATCGCTCAAGCAGGGCGAAGAGACTCCAGGTCCCGCTGAGCGCAAAGAGACGGCACGGGAGGTATTCGAACTTACCACTCGCACTGTGGCGCGGATACTGACGCTGCACTTACAGGCGGCGGAGAAGTCTCTGGGCAACTACGCGCGTGCCTTTCGTGAACTAGATGAGGCGAGGCATATCTGGGCAAGTTTTGAGCACGAGGTCAAGGCGACCGACCGCCCGGCATTCAGGAGGTTAGGTGCGTGCTGGCTGGAGTTGGCCAGTGCGCTGGGTAGCCCCGGTATTTTGCAGGTAGGCTTCGTGCCGGCGAAGACGGTCACATTCCAGATAGAGGCGCAGGAGATTGTCGCCTATATCAAGGCGAACTACGGGGAGTCATTCCGTGCACAGGTGAACGGAAAACTCGCCCCCCTGCCCCAGCACAGCCCAACCTTTGATTCGAACGCGAAAGTTCCTGTCAAACTACCTCCGGGCAACAATATCAACAAACAGGTGCCGCGTCCGCGCCAGATTCTCAACATGGCGGCACGCGGGGTGGACGAAAGTGAGACCATGCTCATCGCGCTGGGCGACATGGCCTTCGACAGTCCCTACATTTTTGGAGAACCCACCCGTTCCCTTAACTTCAGCTGTAACACCTGCCACAACAAGGGTGTCACCAATCCCCAGTTTGTCATTCCCGGCTTATCGGCGCGTCCGGGCGGCGTGG
>JALLOM010000035.1 GCA_027717865.1 Acidobacteria bacterium AH-259-O06
CGAAAGGATTGTTGCGCTTTTTTTGGAGTTTGTTAAGGAGGGGAGTAGTGTCCCCTCTTTATTTTTTACGAAGTCCTTGAACTTATTTCGAGCCGGTAAAGGTTAAATACAGCGGGTGCGAGTTTTCTCTGCTCTCGTATATCCGTACTTTCCTGTGTATCCCCGTGTGTTTAAGGGGCTCGGTGTCTGCTCTCGGCAAGCCGGCAAAGGTATTCAGATAAATCATTACATCAAAGGGAGCTTTCAGGCATGGCTGATTTCATGAAAAACGTTTATCGGGAAAGAGTGGACTTTGCAAAAATAAAGTCCGTTTTCCCAATACCCAACTTGCTTGAGGTACAAAAGATTTCATACCAGCGCTTTTTGCAGATGGATCTGTTGCCGTCTGAGCGAGAAGATGTCGGATTGCAATCGGTGTTTAATTCCGTCTTTCCGATTACCGATTTCCGCGGAACTTCCTCCCTGGAGTTTGTGGATTATTCAATCGGCAACTGGGAATGCAAGTGCGGAAAATTAAAGGGGCTTGAACACCTGCGTGCCCAATGTCGAAATTGCCGAGAGACATTGGCTTTAAATCCTTACAGTATCGAGGATATCACTTGCCGGCACTGCGGATCTAGAAACCCAAATGACGTTGAACGTTGCGAGGATTGTGGTGATCCTGTCCAGCTGAATCTGAAGTACAACATCGATGAATGTAAAGAGCGAGGGATGACTTATTCCGCACCATTGAAGGTGACCATTCGCCTGGTGGTTTGGGACAAGGATCCTGATACAGACGTCAAAACCATTCGTGACATCAAGGAACAGGAGGTTTACTTTGGCGACATCCCGTTGATGACTGAAAACGGAATCTTCATCATCAATGGAACCGAACGTGTCATCGTCAGTCAGCTGCATCGCTCACCGGGTGTTTTCTTTGAGGTGGGAGCCCAAAAGAGTTATTTCCTGGCCAAGAATATTCCTTACCGGGGCTCTTGGGTGGAGTTTGAATATGACAACAAGAATCTGCTGTATGTGCGCATCGATAGGAAGCGAAAGTTTCTGGCGACGACGTTCCTGCGCGCTCTGGGTTTGAATTCTGACGCAGACATCCTGCACACTTTCTACACGCTTTCAAACATCAAAATTAAGGGCAAAAGGATTTTCTGGAAATTAGATGAGAATCTCGTCGGAACCAAACTGAGTAAAAATATCCCGGACCCCAGCAAAAAGAAGGCAGTTCTGGTTGCCGCGGGTAGGAAAGTTACCAATACAGCCTTTGCCCAGCTCAAGAAGCGCAAAGTGCAAGAAGTCGAGATTGGAATTGAAGACCTCGAAGGAGCTTTTTGTGCGGCCGAAGTGGTAGATCCTTCCTCTGGTGAGATCATAGTTGAAGGGAACTGCGAAGTGACAGAAAGTATTGTCAACTCGTTGATTGAGACCGGTATTGAGGATTTAAGCGTTTTCTTCCCTGAACGCGACGATGTAGGCGATATTTTGTCGAACACATTACAGCGCGATACAGTTAAGAACACCAACGATGCTCTGATTGAGATCTATCGGAAGCAGCGCCCAGGGGATCCACCCACTATTGAGACGGCAACTGCCCTTTTTCACGGGATGTTTTTTGACCCGCGAAAATACGATTTCTCTAAAGTGGGTCGATTGAAGTTCAACATTAAACTGAGCCTGGATACTCCACTGGATGAACGGACTCTTTCTCCCCAGGATTTTTGTGAAGTGATTGACTACCTGCTGAAGTTAAAGAAGAACATCGGCACCATGGATGACATTGATCATTTGGGAAACCGCCGTGTTCGAGCCGTCGGTGAATTGTTGGAAAACCAGTTCCGAATCGGGTTGGTGAGGATGGAACGGGCGATTAAGGAAAAAATGTCCGTTCATCAGGAGATGGCGACTGCCATGCCTCACGACTTGATCAACGCCAAACCAGTCATGGCTTCTATTCGTGAATTCTTTGGCAGCAGCCAGCTCTCGCAGTTTATGGACCAGACCAATCCGCTTTCGGAAATCACCCATAAACGGCGGCTGTCCGCACTGGGTCCTGGGGGGTTAAGCCGGGAGAGAGCAGGATTTGAAGTTCGGGACGTGCACCCCACCCATTATGGTCGCATCTGCCCGATTGAGACTCCAGAAGGGCCCAACATCGGCCTGATCTCCTCTTTGAGCTGCTACGCGCGAATCGATGAGTTTGGATTTATCGAATCGCCCTACCGCAAGGTTATCGATGGCAGAGTTGTGGATTACGTGAAGATTACCAATTCAAGCAGTACCCGATTCAAGGTGGGTGAGATCTATAAGCAGGAGGAAGTCGACAGAGTCAATGGCAGGCTGAAGGGTAAGAAGCGGCCAGCCGAATACGAGTCCCATGCCTTCTATTTGACAGCCTGGGAGGGCGATAAACACGTCACCGCCCAGGCCAATATTGAACTGGACGAGAAACAACGGATCGTGCGTGACCGTGTCAGTGCTCGTTACGGAGGAAATTTCGTTTTTGTACAAAGGGAAGAAGTAGAGTACGTGGACGTCAGCCCGAAACAGCTGGTCAGTGTGGCGGCGAGCCTGATCCCGTTCTTGGAAAATGATGACGCCAACCGGGCTCTGATGGGATCCAACATGCAGCGCCAGGCGGTACCATTGGTTCAGGCAGAAGCACCATTCGTGGGCACCGGCATGGAATACATTGCCGCTCGGGATTCAGGGGCGGTCTTGTTGTGCCGGCGCGGCGGAGTGGTGGACAGTGTGGATGCAGAACGGATCATTGTGCGGGTTATGGCTGAAAATGGAGAGGAGATTCGAGATGCCGGAGTCGACATCTACAAGCTGACTAAATTCACCCGTTCTAATCAGAACACCTGTATCAATCACAAACCCTTAGTCAGAAAGGGAGACCGTGTTCATAAGGGCCAGGTACTGGCGGATGGTCCTTGCACTGAAAGGGGAGAGCTCGCACTGGGAAGGAATGTCTTGGTGGCATTTATGTCCTGGAGAGGATACAACTTCGAAGACGCGATCCTGGTCAGCGAACGCCTGGTCAAGGAAGATCTGTACACCTCCATCCACATTGAAGAACTGGACATCGAGGCACGCGATACGAAGCTCGGGCCCGAAGAGATCACTCGAGATATTCCCAACGTGAGCGAGTCCATCTTGGCCGACCTGGATGAGAGCGGAATTATCCGAATTGGCGCCAAGGTTCGCCCCAGCGACATTTTGGTCGGAAAGGTCACGCCCAAGGGTGAAACTCAGCTGACACCCGAAGAAAAATTACTGAGGGCGATTTTCGGTGACAAGGCAGGAGAGGTAAAAGACGCTTCACTCTATGCACCGCCTGGAATCGAAGGCACAGTGGTTGACGTGAAGATCTTTTCTCGCAAGGGTGTACCTAAGGATGCACGCGCCCGGCAAATCGAGGAAGAAGAAATCGAGGGTTTGGAAAAGGATCTAGAAGATGAAATTCGAATTCTGCAGGAGGAAAGTGCCAAGCGGATTATCGATGTATTGGCAAGAAAGACGGCCAAGAGCAAGATCACTAATGCCGACGGTAAGCGAATTGCCAAAAAAGGCGAAAAGCTGGCCCTTAAAGCTCTGCAAGAGCTCGGCTACCGTGAACTCAGAAAGATTCGTATCCAACAAAAGAAGGCGCAGCAAGAAGTTTCTCAAATCGAGGACAAGACAGACCGTCAAATTAAGATTCTGCGCTCCTTACATCAGGAACGCTTGGGCCGGATGGAGAAAGGCGATGAACTGCTGCCCGGCGTGATAAAGATGGTCAAAGTTTACGTGGCCATGAAGCGCAAGCTCTCCGTGGGCGACAAGATGGCGGGGCGCCATGGAAATAAAGGCGTTATAGCCCGCGTTCTTCCCGAAGAAGATATACCTTATCTTCCCGATGGAACTCCCGTGGAAATTGTCTTGAACCCGCTCGGAGTTCCCTCGCGTATGAACGTGGGGCAGATTCTGGAAACCCATCTGGGTTGGGCTTCAAAGGTGCTCGGATTGCACTATGCAACTCCCGTGTTTGACGGCGCCAGGGAACACGAGATCAAGGAGGAGTTGAGCAAGGCGGGCCTGCCAATTAGCGGGAAAACGATTCTATATGATGGCACGACGGGTGAACCTTTTGATCAGAAGGTTACGGTCGGCTACATCTACATGCTTAAACTCAGCCACCTGGTGGACGATAAAATTCACGCTCGCTCCATTGGGCCTTACAGCCTCATTACCCAGCAGCCGTTGGGAGGTAAGGCGCAATTTGGTGGCCAGCGTTTTGGAGAAATGGAAGTATGGGCCCTCGAAGCCTATGGCGCCGCCAACATCCTCCAAGAGTTGTTGACGGTAAAATCGGACGATGTCCAAGGCCGGGCCAAGATTTATGAGGCGATTGTGAAGGGAGAATCGACGTACCATCCAGGAATCCCGGAGTCATTTAACGTTTTGATTCGAGAACTGCAGGCCCTGGGCTTGGATGTTGAGTTGATCGAAAAACCGAAAAAGCAACTCCGTCGTCGTTCGGAGTTGCTCATGCAGGCAGAGGCCGCCCTGAGCAGTGTTGCCGCCGAGATGGAAAGTAGTGAATAGAACCATGGTCCCCATAAGGAGAGGGGTGAAATCTTGAGAATGTTTCGTGATCTTGACAAGACCCAGCTTTTGAAGAACTTTGAGGCAATCCGGATCGGTTTGGCTTCACCCGAGAAAATCCGCTCTTGGTCGAGCGGTGAAGTTACCAAGCCGGAGACAATCAATTACCGGACCTTTAAACCAGAGCGAGACGGGCTCTTCTGCGCTCGTATTTTCGGTCCCGTGACGGATTGGGAATGCCTGTGTGGAAAATACAAGCGCATGAAGCACCGAGGAGTGATTTGTGACAAGTGCGGTGTCGAAGTCACGCTTTCCAAGGTGCGGCGTGAGCGCTTGGGACATATCGAATTGGCCAGCCCCTGTTCGCACGTGTGGTTTTTTAAAGGTCTTCCCAGCCGGATCGGGCATCTTCTCGATTTGTCCCTTCGCAACCTGGAGAGAGTCCTCTACTTTGAGGCTTATGTCGTGATTGATCCGGGTGATGCTCCGCTGAAAGAGCAAGAGCTTCTGACGGAAGAAAGATATCGCGCACTGCAAGAGGAGTATGCGGGAGGTTTTGAAGCTGGAATGGGAGCCGAGGCAATCAAAGACTTGCTTCGGAGAGTTGACGTGGATGCCCTTGTCATCGACCTGCGTTTCCGGATGAAAAATGAAACCTCCCAACTCAAGCGCTTGAAGCACTCGAAACGGCTTAAGGTGGTGGATGCGTTCCGCAAGTCTGGGAACCGACCCGAGTGGATGATCCTGGATGTCATTCCAGTGATTCCTCCCGAGTTACGACCGCTGGTGCCCTTGGATGGAGGTCGCTTCGCCACTTCCGATCTCAATGATTTGTATCGACGGGTGATCAATCGGAACAATCGCTTGAAAAAGCTCATGGAGCTGCGTGCACCCGAGGTGATTATTCGAAACGAGAAACGCATGCTCCAGGAAGCGGTGGACGCTCTGTTTGACAACGGTCGGCGAGGAAGGGTTTTGCGCGGAGTGAAGAATCGCCCACTGAAATCACTGTCGGACACTTTGAAAGGAAAGCAGGGTCGCTTTCGCCAAAACCTCTTAGGGAAACGGGTGGACTACTCGGGTCGCTCGGTCATTGTGGTGGGCCCAGAGCTGAAGTTACATCAGTGTGGTTTGCCGAAGATCATGGCACTCGAACTGTTCAAACCCTTCATTTATAACCGTCTGGAGAAAGAGGGACATGCAACCACCATCAAAGGTGCCAAAGAGATGGTGGAGAATCAGGAGCCGATCGTCTGGGACATTCTGGAAGATGTGATCAAGCAACATTCAGTGCTCTTGAACCGGGCGCCAACCTTGCATCGGTTGGGTATTCAGGCCTTCGAGCCGGTTTTGGTGGAGGGGAAGGCTATTAAGATTCATCCTCTGGTCTGCACGGCTTTTAATGCGGATTTCGACGGTGATCAGATGGCCGCCCATATTCCTCTCTCTCAGGAGTCACAAATCGAGGCGATTGTTCTGATGTTGTCTACCCACAATATCCTCTCACCTGCCAATGGGCAGCCTGTAACAGTCCCGACTCAGGATATCGTTCTGGGTTGTTATTATTTGACCGCGGCACGCCGAGGAGCCAAGGGTGAGGGGCGTTACTTTACAGACACAGAGGAGGTCTGCCACGCTCTCGAAGCAAAAGAGGTAGAACTGCTGACCCCAATTTTCTTGCGCTACTCGGGGCAGCTCATCGATCTTACTAAGCAGTACGATACCCAGGCTGTGCTCCATGCCGATGTACAGGAAATCGACAAGCAGTTGATTGAGACCACCGTAGGAAGAGCGATTTTCAATGACCATCTTCCTGATGAAATGCCCTTCATCAACGGTTTGCTCAAGAAGAAAGGTCTTCAGCAGCTCGTCAACTACTGCTACCTCCACTACGGACTCGAGACAACAGTTCAGATGCTGGATAAGTTGAAGGACCTGGGTTTTCTCTACGCTACCAAGGCAGGTTTCACCATTAGCATTGATGACCTCATCATTCCAGGGAACAAGGAAGCACTGGTCAAGAAAGCTCGACAGGGCGTGATTGAAGTAGAACAGCAGTACTTGGACGGTGTCATCACCAATGGCGAACGCTACAACAAAGTGGTGGCGATTTGGTCCGATGTGACCGAAAAAATTGCCGACGAGATGTTTGAAGCAATGGCCACCTACGAGGGTCCGCACGATGAGTTCAACTCAGTTTACGTCATGGCGGACTCGGGTGCTCGTGGGAGCAAACAGCAGATTCGTCAGTTGGCAGGTATGCGTGGACTCATGGCCAAACCTTCGGGGGAAATTATTGAAACCCCGATTACGGCGAATTTTCGCGAGGGCTTGGCGGTTTTGCAGTACTTTATCTCCACCCACGGAGCGCGGAAAGGCCTGGCCGACACAGCTCTTAAAACGGCCGATTCAGGTTATCTAACTCGTCGTCTTGTCGATGTCGCCCAGGATGTGATTATCAGCGCAGAAGATTGCCAAACCTTAGACGGCACTGAAGTCACGGCTCTGGTTGAAGGTGGTGAGATCATCGAGGCGCTCCGTGATCGCATCGTCGGTCGGGTGGCACTGGAAAAAGTCATCGATCCGTTCACGGGAGACACTCTTGTAGACGTCAATCAAGAGATTAACGAGGACACGGCTGCAGCCATTCAAGCAGCGGGTATTGAGAAGGCGCTGATCCGCTCTGTTCTGACCTGTAAGTCCAAACGAGGGCTGTGCCGAATGTGCTATGGCCGGAATCTAGCCACCGGTGAAATGGTCGAGATGGGCGAGGCCGTGGGGGTGCTGGCTGCTCAATCCATCGGAGAGCCGGGCACCCAGCTCACCATGAGAACATTTCACATCGGAGGGACCGCCAGCCGGATCGAGGAACAGTCAACCGTGGAGTCGAAAAACGCTGGAAGAGTTCGTTTTTTGAATGTTCAGACGGTCACGGATAAGGAAGGCTATCTAGTGGTCATGAATCGAAACGGAAGTCTGACTGTCCTGGATGAGAAGGGCCGAGAAAAAGAACGCTATTCGGTTATCTATGGGGCCAAGCTGATGGTCAAAGATGGCCAAAAGATCCAGCCTGGGCGGAAATTGGTGGAGTGGGATCCATTTACCTTTGCCATCTTGACAGAAGAGGGTGGAACTGCGGTTTTCAAGGACATCATGGAAGGTCTTACCATGAAGGAGGAGGTTGACGAAGTGACTGGCCTGGCCCGTAAGGTGATCATCGAGTCTGCTGAGGAGAAACGCCAGCCGCAGATCCAAATCAAAGACGAGAAGGGCAAGATCGTGAAATCTTACTTGATCCCCTCAAAAGCGCACCTAATGATTGATTCAGGTGACGAGGTTTTTCCGGGAGACACTTTGGCGAAGATTCCAAGAGAAACAACCAAAACAAAGGACATAACCGGGGGTTTGCCGCGTGTCGTTGAACTTTTCGAAGCCCGCAAGCCTAAAGAAACAGCCGTGATCACTGAGATCGACGGTGTCGTGCATTATGGAGGAATTAGCAGAGGTCAGCGCAAAATCATCGTGGAGAATGAAGTGGGTCAGACCAAAGCGGAGTATCTTCTGCCTCGGGGAGTTCACGTGAATGTTCAAGAGGGGGAATACGTGGAGGCCGGTGAAGCGTTGATGGATGGACCACGTAATCCACACGACATTCTGCGCGTCCTTGGGGAAAAGGAACTGCAGCGCTACTTGGTCAACGAAACCCAGGAGGTTTACCGTCTACAGGGTGTTAACATCAACGATAAGCACATCGAAGTGATCGTCCGTCAAATGATGCGGTGGATTAAGGTTGAAGATGTTGGCGATACCGAATTTCTCCTGGAAGAGCAAGTGGACAAGTTTCGCTTCCAGGAGGAAAACGAGCGCGTACAGGCTGAAGAAGGCAAACCGTCAACTGGTCGTCCACTGCTGCTGGGGATTACGAAGGCTTCTTTGAGCACCGACTCCTTTATCTCGGCAGCCTCGTTCCAAGAAACGACCCGAGTCTTGACCGAAGCGGCCATCAGCGGAAAGATTGACTATCTGCGAGGCTTAAAAGAAAACGTGATCATGGGACGATTGATCCCAGCAGGAACAGGGATGGAGTACTACCGCAATATTGAGATTGAGAACCCCTTTGAGCAAGCAGAATCTGAAGAACCCCTGGAGCTTGGGGAAGACCTTGGTGAAGAAAAAGCTGCCGGGGCAAAAATTGAGCAGCAGGCCACGCTGGGTTGATCCGTCGGCTGACCGCCTGAGCGTAGGGGCGAGCCGCCGGCTCGCCCGAACAGCTCTCTGTAAAAGATCAGCTCGGGCGAGCCACCGACTCGCCCCTACGCTCAGGCGGTCAGCTAAAACAAAAAAAAAGGGCCATCGCAAAGTTTGCGATGGCCTTCTTTTTTGTGCGTCAACTTGGCTCGCAATATTAACTGCCACCCAAAGCTGTGTCGCTGGCTGCCGCCGGTCCGGCGGTTGCTGTGGTGTAGCGGATGACACCGCTCTCGTCAACAAAGAAATGCCGATTACCCGTCGAACCAAAGGTTGTCGGACTTGCGGTACCGGTGAACGTGTAACGAGTGCCCGTGCTTGAAGCCGCGAATGCGTAGCCGTCTTTGGTTCCCGATGAAACCACGCTGTCGATCAGTCCGGAACTATTGAGCGTTGTCAGATCCGTGGAGTATTTTCCCGAACCCGTGGTGGAGGCGTAGGTGATTTGCGCGGTTGCGACGTTGCGCAACGTGCTAATCGCTGAGGCTTCATTGGCTGCAGCCTTCGACTGTAAGAGATTAGGGACTGCGATGGCGGCGATAATTCCAATGATTGCCACTACGATCAGCAACTCGATCAATGAAAATCCTTTTTCTTTTCTCATTTGCTATTGCTCCTTTCGCTGAGAATTGCTCGCAAAACTGGTGCCAAATGATCACTTGCTCAAGATTTGTTGCGTAAATAATTGATGTTAATAGGTTTATGATTTCCACCGAGTTGACCTGATCGACACCTTGCAGGGGCAGTTTTGACGCAATCTGACAATCGGAGTGACGTAAAATGTCAAACCATTCGGTATAATCAAAGCCGTGGAACAAATTCTGATCGTTGACGACGAGAAAAGCATGCTCGAATTCTTGGGATATCTCCTGGAAAAAGAAGGATATCGAGTGACCAGTTCACAGGAAGCTCAAAAGGCATTGGAGTTGCTCTCTGAAAGGTCTGGTTTCGATCTGGTGATCTCAGATTTGAGAATGCCGAACCTGGATGGTTTGGAGTTGCTGAAGGCCTCACGCGAGCTCGATCCGGAAATTCCTTTCATTTTCATGACAGCTTATGCATCTTCGCAGACGGCCATTGAAGCCTTGAAAGTGGGAGCATTCGATTACATCACCAAACCTTTTCAAGTGGAGGAATTCAAGAACCTTGTGAAAAATGCTCTCGTCGCCCGCAACCTCAAGCGGAAGGTTAAGGTCCTTGAGAGAGAACGCATCCAGGAGAATCAACTTGTGGGTACTTCTGCTCCCATGCTCGAGATCTATAAGCTGATTGGCACCATTGCCAGCGCCGATACTACCGTCTTGATCTCAGGTGAAAGTGGGACAGGAAAAGAGCTGGTGGCTCGCGCAGTTCATCAGGCCAGTCCTCGCAGAGAGCACCCTTTTGTGTCGATCAATTGTGGAGCCTTTCCTGAGACGCTTCTCGAGAGTGAGCTTTTCGGTTACATGAAGGGGGCTTTCACTGGAGCAGTAAGTCAAAAGAAAGGATTGTTTGAAGCAGCCATCGGAGGGACTCTCTTCTTAGACGAAGTCGGTGAGATGTCAGCTGCCATGCAGGTCAAACTTCTCCGGGCTTTGCAGGACAAGAAGATTCGGCGAATAGGTGGGACGGAGGAGTTCCACATAGATGTTCGGGTCATTGCGGCGACCAACCAGAACCTGGAAGGAGAGGTTGAAGCAGGGAATTTTCGTGAGGATCTCTATTACCGGCTTGTTGTCATCCCCATGCGCATTCCGCCTCTGCGGGAACGAAAGGCTGATATCGTTCCTTTGGTGCGGCACTTTATCCAAAAATATAATGAGCGATTCAATCGAGACGTCAGAGGAATTACAGAGGAAGCACTTTCTTCCCTTGAAGAGTACAGCTGGCCCGGCAATGTGCGCGAACTGGAGAATGTAATAGAGAGAGCCATCACGCTCGAGAGCAGTGAGTGCATCCAAGAAGAAAGACTGCCTGAAAACGTACGCCACAGGGGTCAGACTCGAGAGCCCGATTTGCCTCGCTTTTCCACCTCAGAGGGTTTGGATTTGGAGGAGTATTTGAAGAAGGTCGAGCGGCAAATCATCGAAGAAGCTCTTCAACTAGCGGATGGTAACCAGACTCGTGTGGCAGAGATTCTGAAACTTTCTTATCGCTCTCTACGACACCGCATTGATACCTTGGGTATCAAGAGGAAGTCGGGCTGAAAAAAGAATTCAGAATTCAGAATCCAGAAGTCAGAAGTCAGAATCCAGAATTCTGGATTCTCAATTCCCAATGGGAAGCGAAATGTTGATCAGCGTGCCCATACCGCCCTGGCTTTGGACATCAATGCTTCCATGATGCTCCTGAACGATCTCATAGACAATGGCCATTCCTAATCCAGCTCCTTTATTAAAACCGCTGTGGAAGGGCTGGAACAGTTTCTTTTTTTCCTCCGGGCCCATCCCGGTTCCCTGGTCTTGAAAACTTAGCAAGGCTCGAGAGTCTTCCGTGCCCAGCTTGATCGAAAGCGCGCCTCCCTCAGGCATGGCGCGCACGCCGTTTTGAAGAATATTCCAAACCACCTGCCGAAACTGGTCAGAATCAAACAAACAATGAATGGGTTCGGCCGGAGGCACGATCTCGATGCGGTGATGTTCCTGAAATTCAGGACTGTTCTTGAACAGATCAACAGTGTCCTGGACAAGGGAGAGAAGATCTGCCGGCTGAGGGTTGCTGGGTCTGGCACCGGTGTAAGCCAAAAAGTCACCCACAATCTTATTGAGTCGTTCACATTCCCTGAGAATAATATCGACGAGTCGTGCCTTCTCATCAGACAACCGCAGCTCTGATTTGAGGACCTGGATACTTCCTGACAAAGAGCCAAGTGGATTGCGAATCTCATGGGCCAAACCAGCCGCCATCTGGCCAATGGCAGCCATTTTTTCTTTGAATTGGATCTCCTCCTCACGCTTTTTGATTTCGGTCAGATCCTGAAAAGAGAGGAAGTAGCCAATCTGTTCCTGGTCATGAGACAAAAGTGGGGAACAGCTCATCCCCACAAAGAGGAGGCTGTTTTCTTTATTCTTAGTCCAGCATTCCATGTGGAGTGCTCTGGGGTTTGACTCAAAATCGCTCTCCAAAATACGGTTTAACATCCATTCCGGAAAAACCTCGGAGAGAGGTTTTGAGAGTAGCTCCAGCTGTGAGTCGCCACAGATTTCTTCGGCAGCTCGATTGAAGGAGGTAATACGTCCTTGTAAATCAAGAGTGACCAGCCCATCACGGATACTGTTAACGATGCTCTGGTGAACAACTTTGGCAGTGCCCAATTCACGGCGTGCACTTTGTAGCCGCTCGGAGAGATAAATGCCCAGCATGGCGACGCCCATGAACCCGAGCGTATTCAGGGAGATCCGGTAGACGAACAAAGGGTAGGGTCCGATATCAGCTCCTCCGGGAACCCAGCCAAGTTTGCTGAGATGGACGATCCCCGAATAGGAGATGATGCTTAAGGTTAAGGCCTCGATCCCCCCGTTGCGCTGTCTCAGCAAGCTGGCATAGACGATGATCAGGACGTAAAAGGGCGTGAAAAGACTGTTGATTCCTCCCGAGACAAAAAGCAGTAAAGAAATCAGGATGAGATCAAAGAAAAACTGGGTGTAATAGAGAAGATCTTGGCGCTCTGTGTACTTCCAGAACAGGATGTAGAGGATAGAAAGGACGTAGAAAGCCAGGACGAACGGCTGCAAGAACTCGAAAAAGAAGAGCTGGGGAAGAGCAAAAATTGCCACTCCCAGCACCAGGCTTACCAGAAGAAGCCTGCATATGATGAGAATCAGGAGTTTTTTCTTGAAATCATCCACCACCGGCCAGCTTTCCAATCAGACTGAAAATAGGCAGGTACATGGAGATTACAATTCCGCCGATGACACCGCCAAGAAAAACGATCATCAAAGGCTCGATCAAAGTCAGGAAATCCGCAATTGCAGCATCCGCTTCTTCCTCGTAAAAGTCGGCCAACTTTTGCAGCATCTGATCCAGCTCGCCCGTCTGTTCCCCTACACCCACCATCTGGACGACCATGGGCGGAAACAGGTTGGCCCGTTTGATGGGTTCAACCAAAGTCTTGCCTTCTTGAACCTCCCGTTTCGCTTCTAGCAGGGCGTTCTGAATCACAACGTTTCCAGCCGTATGAGCGGTGATGTCCAGTGCCTCCAGGATTGAAATACCGCTGGTCAGGAGTGTCCCCAAGGTTCGCGAAAATCGAGCCACAATGATCTTCTGAATTACCGCACCAAAGACAGGGATCTTCAAGATCATCCCGTCGATCCTCACCCGCCCCCCCTCAGTAGTATAGTAACGTTGACCCAGGACCACTGAGACTGCAAGAACGGCCATGATGGGGAGGATGTAGCCAGCCAGGAAATCACTTATTCCCATCACGATGCGGGTGGGCAAAGGCAGGGCCGCGTTCATGTTCTTGAACAACTCGGCAAAGGTCGGGATCACGAAAACCATGATGGCAACAACTATGCCGATTGCGACGGTGATAACGATGGCCGGATAGACGGAGGCGGAAACAAGAGAGCGTTTCAGCTTGACGATTTTTTCGACGAAAAGCGACAAACGCCGCAAGATGACATCCAGAATACCGCCCGCTTCGCCGGCAGAAATCATGTTGACAAAGAGAGTATCGAAAACCTTGGGGTGCTTGCGCATGGCTTCGGCCAGTGTCGAGCCACCCTCGACGTCCTCCTTAACTTCCTGAAGGGTGGCGGCGAGAGCGGGATTGTCTTGTTGTTCCGCCAGAATTCCCAAGGCTTGCACCAGAGGCATACCCGCTTCTAACATGACAGAAAATTGCTTTGTAAAGACCGCCAGATCCCCCGCTCCAACTTTCCTTCCCCTGCCTGCTGCCTTTGCCTTTTTCTCACTGATGCTGATTGGCATGATCCTTTCGCTGCGCAGTGCAGCGACCAGATTCTGCCTGCTTTGAGCAGCACGCGTACCTGAAATTACTGCTCCCGTATCGTATCGGCGACCTCGAAATTGGTAAGTGGGCATGAGAAGTACCCCCCTTTCTGGGATTGAAGAGCCGTGGAAATTCCCGGCCCGGAATCTAACCGATTAGGGATTGTTTTCTCTATATCTATAACGCCTTAACATGAAAATATACGAGCAACAAGTTGCAAGAACGCTCTTTGAGCCCAAGTGATCTTGCACCCATTTACTATTTTAACCCAAAATAGGGCCTCGTGAACATCCCCCTATGGTCGTGGTCTCCTTGAGGACCTCATCAATGGTCGTGATGCCGGCACGAATCTTTTCCAGGCCGCTTTCGCGCAGAGTGATCATTCCTTGCTCTCTCGCCTTGCTGCGGATTTCATTCGAGTTGGCTCCGGTCAAGATCATATCCTGAATCTCGGAGCTGATCTCCATCACCTCAAACAGTCCAATGCGACCCTTGTAACCAGTTCCATTGCATTTTGGGCATCCTTCCCCGTAATAGGTCACGACGTCTGCGGCGACGGAAGGAGGAAAACCGATTTCGATGAAGGTTTCAATCGGAGTATCGGCCCTTTCCTTACATTCACTACAAATCTTGCGGACGAGGCGCTGGGCACAAACTAGATGGACCGAGGTAGCCACCAGGAAGCGTTTGAGTCCCATGTTTAGAAGCCGATTGATGGTCGCAGGCGCGTCGTTCGTGTGAACCGTACTCAAGACTAAATGACCAGTCATAGCAGCCTTCACGGCAATTTCCACCGTGTCTAGATCCCGGATTTCACCCACTAGAATGATATTTGGGTCCTGGCGCAAGAAGGAACGCAGTGCGCTCGCAAAGGTCAATCCAAGCTCTTCGTTGATTTGAACCTGGTTAACACCGGCGAAGTTGAATTCGACCGGATCTTCAGCGGTCATGATGTTGACCTCCGGCGTATTAAGCTCATAGAGACAGGTGTAGAGCGTGCTTGTCTTTCCGCTCCCCGTGGGCCCTGTTACCAGCACCATACCGTAGGCTATTTGAATGGCGCGTTGAAATTTTTTTAGAGGCTCCGGCTCAAATCCGAGCTGATCTAGTTTAAGGGGAAGCTTTGCTCGGTCAAGAATTCGCAAAACGATTTTTTCGCCGAAAAGTGTGGGAAGCGAAGAAACTCGAAAGTCGATCTCCTTGCGAAACCCGTTCTGGTTGATTCGAATCTTCATCCTCCCGTCCTGCGGCAGACGCCGCTGGCTAATGTCAAGGTTGGCCATGATTTTGATTCGGGAAATCAAGGCATCGCGGAACTTCAATGGAGGATTCATCACTTTGTAGAGTACGCCGTCGATTCGATAGCGAACCCGAAAATCCTTCTCGTAGGGCTCGATGTGAATGTCACTGGCCCCTCGCCGTATTGCCTCAGCCAGAATAATGTTGACAAATTTGATAATGGGAGCTTCAGAACTGCTTTTTTGCAGCTCATTCAGATCAACGTCCTCCTTTTCTTCAGAGAGGTCCAATTGATATTCTCCTTCAGCTGCAAGTTCGTCGTATACCCGCTTTAGGGCAATGGCTCCTTCTGTGCCATAGTGCTGTTCAATCGCCTGACGGATGCAAAATTCAGGGGCCACCAAGGGTTCAACACGGTATCCGGTCATGAACTTGATTTCATCCAGGGCCAGGACGTTGGTTGGATCCGTAATCGCCACGGTCAGCGTCATTCCTACCTTTTGCAAAGGCAGGACCTCGTGTCGGATCGCTTTGTCAACGGGTATGAGTCCAATCACGTTGGGATCGATGTGGAAGTGAGCCAGGTCAACCGAAGGAACACCGTGTTGTTTGGCCAGAGCTGTGGCAATATCGTGGTCCGGCACGTATCCGAGTTCGATGAGAATTGAACCCAAGCGCCCACTGTGGGCTTTCTGGCGATTTAACGCCGTCTGAAGCTGGTCCGGGGTCAGAAGACCTTGTTTTATGAGGATCTCTCCTATACGAGCAGACATAAATCGAGACCTACAAACAAAAACAAGATGAGGCTAATGAGGCCGTTGACGGTGAAAAAGGCATTATTGACCTGACCGGCGCTGACGAGACTGTGTTCGTAGATCAGCCCCATCGCTACCAGGAGCAGGCCTATCCAGCTCAGAAGCGAGAGGTTGAACTGGAAAAAGGCGCACATAAGCAGAATCATCATAAAGAGGTGAAACAAGGCGGAGATTTGAAGAGCCCTTTTTTTGCCGAATAGCCTGGGCATGGAGTGGAGGCTGAATTTGCGGTCAAATTCGTAATCCTGACAGGCATAGATGATGTCGAATCCTCCCACCCAAAAAAGTACAGCAGCCGCCACATAGAAAGGAGCGAAATCGATTTCACCTCGAACGGCAATCCAACCGCCCACTGGCGCGATGGCAAGTGATAACCCCAAAAGCAGATGTGACAGTGAGGTAAACCTTTTCGTGTAGCTATAAAAAAAGATGATGCCTAAAGCAATCGGCGAAAGGCGAAAAGCGAGATCATTGAGCATCCACGATGCAAAGATGAACAAGGCTGAGCTGACTAGAGTGAAAAAGACGACGAACTGAGAGCTTAGGAGTCCCCGGGGTAGAGCTCGGTGGGCCGTCCGTGGATTGAGGCCGTCATAGACACGATCGGCTAGCCGATTGAAAGCCATCGCAGCACTTCGAGCTCCAACCATAGCCAAGATAATCCAAAGGCTCACCAGCCAGCCTGGAAATCCTCGCGCTGCCAAGAAGGCGCCTAGAAAGGCAAAGGGAAGAGCAAAGATGGTGTGCTCGAATTTGATCATTTCCAGGATGACACACAGTTTGTTCATGGAAGGTCTTCGGACTCTAGCCTGCCCCGAATTATATCACGAGCCTC
>JALLOM010000350.1 GCA_027717865.1 Acidobacteria bacterium AH-259-O06
ACTCTTCATTTCTGAGACCCCAGCCTTTGAATATCGAGCGCTGATGTTGTTTCCTTTCAACATCAAGCGAGCGCTCGAAGACATTGACTGGATGGCCAAGAATCGACTCAACGTCGCTCACGTCGCCGTAAACAGTTCCCGCGAAGGCCCGGTGCTCGGTTTGCAACTGTGGCACAAATACGAGGCGCGAAAGACATTTCTTCCTCAACTGGAAAAGCGGGGCATCGATCTCCATTTTGGTGGGCACACCTTTTTTGTGTGGGTGCCTCCCGAGACATATTTTGAGAGTCACCCCGAATATTTCTCCTTGATTGGGGGAGAACGAATGGCAAAAGCTCTGTGTCTGTCATATCCTGACTTGGCCGAGGTGGCTGCTCGGAACATGATTCAGTTTCTTGATGAAAACCCTGAGGTGGATATTCTGGACTGCTGGAATAACGACGTGAGTGATTGGTGCGAGTGCCAACAGTGCCAGGTTATGGAAGGTTCTACGCGTACATCAATCGTCGGTCGAAAGGTCATAGCTAAAAGCAACTCGGCGCTCCAGTTTGTAAATTCCGTAGCCTCCAGGGTGAAAGAGGGGCATCCTGGCGTCCAGATTAACCTTTTAGCTTACGACCGAATACTCGACACTCCGACACGCGTTCAGCCTGCTGAAAACGTGTTGGTGGGTTTTGCCTCCATTTCGCGAGTCCCAAGATCGGAAAAGGATACCGGCGGGTACTACAAGCCTTTGTATGACCGTAGGGACGAGGTCAACCGTGTCCACTTGGAGGAGCTCAAAAAGTGGGCCAAGCTGACGGACAATCTTTACATGTATGACTATTTTGTGCTCTGGAAGACACTTTCAGGGAGCCGCAAAATCCGCCAAGGACGGAACATGGAGTTTTATCCCATGATGGATACGATTCCTAAGGATCTTTGGTTATATACTCAGCTGGGAATAAAAGGGGTGTCCACGGAACAGTTCGATTGGAACGAGGTCAACATGTACCTTTATCCGCGTGTGGCTTGGAACCCCAACCAATCCGCTGCTGTATTGATAGACCGGTTCTGCAGGCAGTTTTATGGCCAAGCGTACGCTCCCATGCTGGAGCATTGGCTGACATTGGCGGAGGCTAAGGGGAACTGGAGAAAGGAGCGAGACCGATGTCTTGACTTGATTGAGCAAGCGCTAAATTTGACTCAAGATTCCCAGGTTCGAGGACGCATTGAGCGGTTAAAGAAAATTTGGAGTGGTTGGGTCGCGGATCAGCCGTTTCGAGACACCCGTCCCTTTCCTTTTGAACCCTGATGGTTGAATGGATCTGGGCGTCTACAGTAACGAAAACGCCCAAGTTGACCCTCGCCGGGCGGCAGAACGGCGCATCGGCAAGACTTCGACCCAGCGCGTGTGCTAAAGAGTCCTACGCCTTGCTCAGGCGCTCGACAAGAGCTGCGAAACGGCCGAGTCAAAGGTAGTGGAGCTATCCGCCGTGAAAAGAAAGAAGAAACAAGGGCTTGACAACGATTGCTATGAGAATTATTAACCGGTGGGGCAACTACGATGCCGAGAGCACTTCGGGGTGTGATCACAGTCCTTTGTACGCCACTGAAGAGAGACGGCAGCCTGGATCTGGATGCGTTCCGGAAATTGGTGCGCTTTCAGCTCCATTGTCGAGTGCACGGGATAGCTACGCTTGGTCTTGCCAGCGAATCTTATAAGCTTACTTTCCGAGAGCGAGTACAGCTCGCACAGACATTGGTGGAAGAAGTGAACGGGGAGGTACCCCTGGTGGTGGGAACGGGTGGTGAGAGTGGGACTATCGCAGTCGAGCAGACCCGTGCTGTGGAGGCAGCGGGGATGGACGCAGTCCTTGTTACCCCACCTTTAATTACAAAAATGCGCGAGGCCGATATCTTTAGCTATTATGCACAACTTGTTGAAAAAGTTACCATACCCATTATGGTCCAGGATGCTTCCGGCCTGGCTGGGCCTCTGATGTCGATAGATTTGTTGGTTCGAATGCACAAGGAGCTAGGAATCGAGTACGTGAAAATTGAAGCAATTCCCGCGGGACCTAAGATTGCTGAGGTGATCTTCAGGACTGGTGGTCGACTTAAGGTCTTCAGTGGTTACGGTGGCCTGTATCTCTACGACGTCCTCGAGCGTGGAATCATGGGGTTTATGCCTGGCTGCGATCTGCCCGAAATTTATGTCCAGATCTGGAATCTGTATCAAGCAGGTGAGAAAGGGCTCGCTTGGGATCTGTTCAGGCAGGTTCTACCCCTGATTGTATTGGAGACCCAGAATATCGATATCTATGTTTCGATCACGAAAAAAGTCCTCCACCATCGTGGGCTCTTGCCGAATCCAGCGATGCGTCCTCCCGGCGTCGGCGAAGCTGATCCGTTCCTAGACAAAAAAATAAGAGCTTTTCTTCAAGAAATCGGCCCAAGTCTCGAGTCGAATGAAAAATCAAGCTAGAGCTCCCTCAACCCACGCTTGCGATAGAGCAAGCCGAAAAGGACGCGCCAGTAGTCGGGGGCTGGTTGCACAAGAGGCAGTGTCGAATTCACCTCGAAGGCATCCAATCCATCACTCGATCACCCAAAGGGCCGCCTTGTGTTGGCAATCGAGTATCTCCAGAAAGCTTCGGGACTTGATGGCAATGATTGGCGGCTCTTGGCCCAACTTCCGCGGTCGGCTGAGCGATTTCCGCCTATTTTGCCCGGTTGAGGTTGGGAAGTCCTTTGTTTTCAACGAACGTCTTTCGAAATCTGCAAAATAGTGACTAAACGAACTAAGAGCTATACTGGGCATGTCTGAGTCATATGATATAGGTAGTGATGAATGCGCATCCGAAAAAGCCAGTCGTACCCAAAAGGGCAAACGATACAGCAATTACCTGCCGGTGGGGGCCAATTTGTAGTGACTGAAAAAAATCGTAACCCCGCATCAACAAAGGATTCTGGTCCGCCGACCGCGGAAGTTGGGTTGGCCGCGCTGAGTTGTTTGGAAAATGTTTAGAAATCAATTCCCACTTTTCTTTCGGTTATTTTCAAAGAGCCAAGCTTCTTTTCAAAGAAGGGGACTTGGCTGGATCGCTGCGAGACTGTCAACGGGCAATTGAACTCGATCCAGAGCTTCCTCAAGCGCATTTTCAGGCGGCTCAAATTCTGGCCAGACTGGGCGAACATGAAAAAGCTCAGGAAGAGATTGCAATTTACGAAGAACTGAAAGGAAAGGTTAAAGAGAAGGAATTTCGAGTCTTCACTCCTTGAGGGGGGAAATCCCGCTTTGGAGCTGCCTTCAAAGATCTTTGATCTCTTTTAGTCTCCGTACAATGATTTCTGCCTCTCCTGCTCGAAGAGCTTCCGGGAAGATGATCACTGTTCCCAGGCGAGCCTGGCTCTCGT
>JALLOM010000351.1 GCA_027717865.1 Acidobacteria bacterium AH-259-O06
GCCAGGGTTGGATCTTGGCGAGCCAGCACCGGCTCCCGGCTGGCGAGCGGGCTTTTTTCCGCCTGCTGCTTGGCAGTGCCCAGGCTGGGTCTGATGGGTAACTGTTCTTTTGTTTCCTCCTCTTCAAATCCCGTGGCGATGACAGTGATTTTCAATTTACCGGCCATTTGATCGTCAAAGACCGAGCCGAAGAGGATGTTTGCTTCCGGGTGGGCCGCCTGCTGGATAATCCGACTGGCCTCACTCACTTCATGCAAGGTCATATTTCGGCTGCCGGTGATGTTGATGAGAACGCCCTGGGCGCCCTGGATGGTGGTGTCTTCCAGCAGTGGGCTGTTGATGGCTTTCCGGGCGGCAGTTTCCGCGCGCCCGTCCCCTTCGGCGATGCCCGTTCCCATCAGGGCCATCCCCATGCCGGTCATGATGGTCTTCACATCGGCAAAATCGAGGTTGATGACCCCCGGAACTGTGATCAGGTCGCTGATCCCTTGAACGGCCTGGCGCAGCACGTCATCGGCAAACTTGAAGGCGTCGGCCAAGGAGGTGCCCCGCGGTACCGTTGTGAGCAGCCTTTCATTGGGGATGGTGATAACCGTGTCAGCACCTTCCTTCAGCTCGGAAACGGCCTGATCGGCCTGCTGCATGCGCTTTTTCCCTTCAAAGCCGAAAGGTTTGGTGATGACGGCAACCGTTAAAGCACCCAGTTCCGATGCCAGACTGGCCACGATGGGGGCTCCTCCTCCACCTGTGCCGCCTCCCAGCCCGGCAGTGATGAAAACCATATCGGAGCCGTCCAGCAGCTCGATGATCTTTTCTGTGTCCTCCAAAGCGGCCTTCCGGCCGATCTCAGGATTGGCACCTGCGCCCAGCCCTTTGGTCAACTTGGCTCCCAGCTGTAATTTCACCGGGGCATAGCACTGCCTGAGGGCCTGTAGGTCGGTGTTGGCGGCGAAGAACTCCACGCCCTCAATGCCGGCCTCGATCATTCGGTTGACGGCGTTGCAGCCTCCTCCGCCGATCCCAAAGACTTTGAGAGCGGCTCCGAGCACACTTTCGTCAAATGATAACTTTATATCCTTATTTTTTTCTTCAAACTGCAATGTAGTCATCAAACCCTCCTTCGGGACAAATTTCTCGCGCTTATCCGATCTTCTCCAAAAGCCAACTTTTCATCCTTCCTCCGGTCCCTCTGGGCCTTGCACCCGGTGTCGTCTCGGGGCTGGCGCAGACGACCTGGCTTCGAATGTCCTGGGCATACTTCAAAAGCCCCAGAGCGGTCGAGTAAGCGGGATGAAAAGCAGGATGGTCATGAGAGACCACATTGACGGGATAACCCACCCGGACGGGCATCTCCAAGATCTGTTCAGCGCGGTCAGTGACCCCGTCCAGGAGCGACCCTCCTCCAGTCATGACCACCCCCGTGACGAGTTGGCTCTGTACACCTACCTTGCAGGTGATTTGGGCTACTGCGCTGAGAATCTCATCGCAGCGAGCCTGCACAATCTGGCAGAGCAGTCGCCGCGACATGGTGCGGCGGCGCCCTGAGCCCACCTCGCTCACCTCAATGAGCTCTTCGTCTGGGACACTCTCGGGAAAGACACTTCCTGCCTTTCGCTTGAGCTCTTCCGCCTCGCGCAGGGGAGCCTTGAGCCCGATAGCGATGTCCTTGGTGATCAAATTGCCCCCCATGGGCAGTACTTCCGAGTGCCAGATGCTCCCTTGTCGGTAGATTCCAATGTCACTTGTCCCGCCCCCGATGTCGACAAGCACTGTTCCCAGCTCTTTCTCATCCGAGCTTAGGACGGCTTCTGCAGAAGCCAACTGCTGTATCACTACCCCGTTGACCAGAACACCTGCCTTATTGATAGCATTCACAATGTTTTGCACCACGGCCGAGGCATTCAGTACCAGATGCAGGTGAACCGATAGATGTCGGCCATTCATGCCCAGTGGGTTCACCACACCGTCGTATCCGTCCACGTTGAAGTTCTGGGTCAGAACGTGGATGACCTGGTAGTCCTCGGACAGTTCCAGGGACGCAGCATCAGCAACGGCACGTCCGACATCATCTCCCGTGATCTCCTTGTTCTTACCGCGAACATCCGTTTTGCCCTTGCTGTTCAGCCCACGGATGTGGGCTCCGCCCACGCTCACGTAGGCCGACTCGACCACTGTCTGTGACCGCTTTTCCGCCTCTTCCAGGGAAGCCTTGATGCCTTCGATGGTCTCGGAGAGATTCACCACGATGCCCTTCTTCAGCCCCGCGGAGGGAGCCCACCCCGTTCCCAGGATCTCAATCGTGCCATTTTCGATCCGGGCAACGGTAGAACAGATTTTTGTAGTGCCGACATCAATGCCGGCCAGGAATTTTTTATTTTTCGCCATACTTACGAAACGAGGCACTCAAGATTGCTTGCCGGCTTGTGCGGTAATGGCTTCCCTTTTCTCATCCTGAGTGTGGAAAATGATTTTGTTGTCATACGTCACGTCGACGGATTCGATGGTTCCGTACTGTGTTTTCAGGCGTTCATAGAGATCTTTCTGGGAAATGAAGATTTCGTAGCGTGTCGAAAACTGCTCATTTCCCAGGTAAATGTGAACTGGATCGTCCTCGGGGATGACCGCCACACGCTCGCGGTTTTCCACGTCGATCTCGGATATGGAATGGTTATACGGTTTCAATTCCTCCAGCACACGCAGATAGATCTGCATTCGCAGGGCGTTCTCTTCTCTTGCGTTCTCCCGAGCTACATTCTGCAAGCCCTTAGCGATGGGTCGATCAATCGACTGGAAACGGGGACCGTAGCGGTCCAAAACCACTCCCTCAGAGTCAACCACATAAAGTTCGTTGTCGATGACCGCCACAGCAGCCGGCTGGCGTTCAACAATGTGGATGAAGAGCTGGTTGGGGAGCTTGCGGCGGATGTGGGCCTCTTTAACCCACGATTCTGATTCCACCAGATCCCGCAGGCGATCCAGATCGATCAGCAGAACGTTCTCAGGAACGGTCCGGTAGATGAGCCGGTCCAGCGCCCGCCGGTCCAGCTGGACCACGCCCTGGTAGTGGATCTGATCCAACTTGAAGTGCGATGCCCCCCCTTGGGGAGAGTGCCGGGCATAGTCAAGAGCATAGGCCCCCATCAGGACAATGAATGCCAAAAGCATAAAGCGAGCGCAGAAAAGTGCCATCTGCTTGGAGGCCTTTCGGACCTTACTATTTGGCTTGTTCAAGAAACGCTTCTCCGATTTCCCAAACATCTCCAGCTCCCAGGGTCAGCAGTAGATCTCCCGCCACTGCCTCTCTTCTCAAATCCGCGAGCAGTTCCTCTCTGTCCGGCAAATATTTGATCTCCTGGTACCGGGCGATCTCCTGAGCCAACCGCTCAGAATTCACACC
>JALLOM010000352.1 GCA_027717865.1 Acidobacteria bacterium AH-259-O06
GGATTTATGTGAAATTATGTGAAATTGAAAGAAACCATGGCCGGGCCTACGTTGAGCTACGAGCTGCACAGCAAGATTGAAGTATGGCTGGGCTACGATCTGTTTTACGGAACTGTCAAGGGTCTTTTCGGCCAATTCGACGGAAAGGACCGAGTCCTTGTGGGCATCTAGTTCTACAGCTTTGCGAGCTGTTTCGTCCCATCCTTGGCCTGAGAGCAGATCTTATGTTTTTTGGACGCCCTTGATCATGGCGCGACACTAGCCCGGCCCCCTCTCTCAGCCACCCTCACAATCCGTCTCAAGTCTGTTCAAGTCCAGAGTTTTTCCAATCACAACCAAGATGTCGCCGGGCGCAATCTTGTGTGAAGCTTCTGGATTGAACACCATTTCCCCGTCGGCTTGTTTGATGGCAACCACCACCACCCCATATCGGCTCCGAATTTGGGATTCGGCAAGGGAACGACCGTTGAGAGGGGACTGATCGCAAACCGTAAGCTCCTCGAGACTCAGGCGGAGGTGTTCCCGGTCGGTGGCGAGCTCCAGAAACTCGACGACGGCCGGTCGAATGGCGGCGTGAAGCACCTGAGCACAGGCAGTTTTGTAAGGGGAAATCACCTTGTCTGCACCACCCCGCTTAAGTCTGGGTTCGACCTTATCATCAGAGGCTCTGGCGATCACGATAACTAGGGGGTTTACTTCCTTGACCGTAATAGTCAGGAACAAATTGTCAGCATCAGAAGCGAGCAATGCCAGTACTGCTTTTGCCCTTTCTATTCCTGCGGCTAAAAGTACTGACTCATCGGTTGCATCCCCCATGAGATACAGATGTCCGCTGGCCTGAATGTCCGCTCCCAGCTCATTATTGTTTTCTATGACACATAGGGGATAGCCTTCGGCCCTCAGGCCTTCCGCTACGGATTTGCCAATCCGGCCAAACCCACAGATAATGTAGTGGTCGTTTAGTTTTGCAACCTGGTTTTTCATTCTTTTCCTTCCCAATACACCCTGAAGTTCACCTTCAAGGAGAACCTGTCCCAATCGGGTGAATGTATAGACGGCTGTGCCAATGCCAGTCAAAATCAAAAAGCTGGCGAACAAACGACCTTGTGATGACAACGGATGGGTTTCGCCATAGCCAACCGTGGAGATGGTGATGATGGTCATGTAGAAAGCATCCAGCAATGACCACCCCTCAATAAAAGTGAAACCCAGCGTTCCTACGATAGTCCAAAGTCCAAGTAAAGCCACCCCCAGTAGGACACCGGTTTGTTGCTTGCTAGCTGCGACCAGGAAATGATCCTTCCGTCCGGACAATGATCTATTTTTTCCTTGCTGTTTAATGATGCGGGAACATAAAGCGGTGGAATACCACTTTTATGGCATGGGGGTCCGCATCTTGGATGGTGGAAAAACCGGCCTTAAAAGGCTCCAATGAATGGTTTCGAACTGGGCATGGGCAAGGCCGATTTTGACCAACATCGGCACGGGGTCCTGGTTATGAAGAAACTTCTCGAGCCCCGCCATCGCATCGGGAAGATAGGCAGGTGTGGTGGGACGTAAACGGCCTCAAGAATCGTCGAACCCTCGGGTCCGATCCAGTTCTGGGTTCTTCGAAGCTCTCCGGCCTGGCGCTGTCCGCCGCGCACGCCTTCGAGGAGGCGCTGGTGAAGCTCCCGGATGAGACGAACCGAAACAGGCAGGTCTTTGAGGCGCTGCAGTCCATAATTCATCGTGCGCACGTAGTTGAGGACTTCATTGACGTCCCGAGGATGATGCGATTCGAGGACCTGAGCTTCCGCCTCCAGAAGATCGTTTAAGGAGCTTTGTGTGCCTTCGATCTGACTGGAAAGCACGGCCTCCTTGCGAATGTACATGAAAACAAATAGGTCCGGATTGGGCAGGGTCTGAATGGAGCCGTCCAGCCGTCCCAGAAAACGGTCGGCCGTGGACAGAAGTTCCTGCATCTCATTATCGATGACGACCGGAGGCTCGGGCGGTAGGGGAGCCGGGATAAAGGCACGGTATCCACCTGGTTGGTGTTCCCACCTTCCCGATCGGCCCAGCTGGACGACGTGCATTTAAGTTCACCTTTAATATGGAAAGCTATTGTCTCCGTTATTAAAGCTTACCTTTAATATAATGGCAAGGACTCTTTCTTATTAAAGGTTTTTTGACAAGTCTAAAAGTGGACGAATTGATAAGGATTTTGGGTTAATTTGGTACCCTTACAAAGCTTATTTAAAAACAGCAGTCTAAGTGCTCTCAGAACCTGCCGCAACTGAGCCACAAATCCTTAGGCCGCTGTTTGCGGAATGGGCGCGATTGGCTACGCATGCTGGGGTACCGCCTTGGCTTCTATCTCGACTCTTTCCACGTCGTAGCCTGCGGCTTTGACATTCGCGATGGCCGAGCTGATCGCCTCTTCCAACGAGTTGGCGTGGCGGTGGAAATCAATCGAAAAAACCCCATTGCAGGTGCCCGGTGTGCCATCGTCGCAGCCAGCTTCGAAGAGAGCGTCGGCAATCTCCTCGGTGAGTTCAAGCGACCCTTTGAGGATCAACGTGAATTCATACTTAGTCATTTTTTCCCTCGTCTACCGCTTCGCGGTTTACGGTGGCTAGTGCGGGCAACGATCAACTGCTCGGCGAATGTCTTTCGCGTGGTCTTCCGGGTGTTTCGGCGTCGAGTACACAGCCCGAGCACAACCGGTCCGGTCGCGCTGGGGGCAATACAGTCGACCCCAAATGTGGGTTCGTGGGCCGGATTTGCGGAGCGTCCAGCCATGGTTCAAGGCGTACTCAATCGCTGCCCGGATATGCTTGTTCGGGTGCCTCGCCAATGGGTTTCCTTCTGCCAGATTGTCTCCACACCAACTCAAGTATACCATTAGCAGCCGAGGCGGCGAAGAACAGTCAGTCTCTCTGCTCCGGGGGACCCCTAGACCGTTTCCTCGGTCGGTGGAAGTTAAGAACGGCATAACAACGCGTTGCAACGGCCGTGGCTTGCTCGCCGCTTTTTCGGGGCCTTCGGATGCGGGATTTCTATTATTTCTACGATTCGAGTCCATTTGTGATCATTTTGGCCACCATTTGGCCACCGGTTTCTGCGGCGATCTTAAAAAAAACCGCTGAGTTCTGTCACAGGGAGGGTGGTGAACTTCCCAACAGAGGATTGCAGCTGAATCGCTGTCGCGGCTACCTTGCCTTCCGGAGTGGCGGCTGTCACGATTAGCACCCCTCGAAGTTTGCTGTATCCGCACCTGGAAACAACTCATCGATGAATTTGGCCAAATGCCCGCTTGCGGGTAGGCTCTGAAAGCCGACCCGCAGCTGACCTCGCCACCATCCAGTCCGCGCAATCGGGAGGATCTTCAACCTCTGGGCCGCGAAGGTAGGTG
>JALLOM010000353.1 GCA_027717865.1 Acidobacteria bacterium AH-259-O06
ACACGATCACACAGTCTCAGGCTGTGGTGGCCAAGGCTCAAGAAACCGGGTTGAAGCTGCAAGTGGGTGTACAGGGCATGAGCGATGACAGTTACTCAAGCGCCTATGAGGCGGTTCGAGCGGGCAAGCTCGGGCCGGTGATCGAGGCTCAGATCGATTATGTGAGGAATTATCCGGCGGACAGTGGACCGTGGCGAACTGGTGTCAAACCGCACATCCGCAAGCCTCCGGACCTCGATTGGGACGGCTGGCTGGGGCCGGCGCCCAAGCGTCCCTGGAGCGCATCTCGATACTATGAATGGCGCGCCTACAAAGACTATTCCGGCGGCATCGCCACCGATCTTTTCATCCACCGCATCACTCGGATCTTAAAGGCGTGTGGGCTCACGTATCCTTCTAGAGTTGTGGGCATGGGGGGAATCTACCTATGGACGGACGGGCGTGAACTACCCGATAACCTGGAAATGTTAGCTGAGTACCCGGCTGTGGGAGGGATCACCCCGGGGATGACCCTTCATGTGCTGGGGACGATGGGGAACAGACACGGGATTGAGCACTGCATCCGTGGGCACAGGGCGACTTTAATCTTCACCCCGGAAGGGTGGAAAATTGTTGAGCAGGGTTCGAATGAGGTTCTGGAAACCCATCAGAAGACCGGCGGGGAGGACGTCAGCCTTCACCACAAGAACCATCATGCGGCTATTCGAGATGGGGTGCCGCTCGCTTGCCCGCCCGAACTCGGTCTGTACGGTGTGGTGGTCGTGGGAATGGCCAATGAATCGTGGCTTCAGAAGAAGATGCTTGCCTGGGATAGCCAGCGCAACACCGTCACCTCGGTTTGAGGCCACTATTTTTTGGGAAGGGGATGGAAGTGAAATTGTTTCCGGCAAAGAACGTCGACTATCAAAAAGTTGATCCTGAGCACTTCACAGGTGAGGCATCGGTGGGGCGGGTCTTTGGTCCCGATCAGGGAGGCGAGGCGCGGATCTATAGGGTCTGTTTTCAGCCCCGAGCCCGGACTGACTGGCACATCCACACGGGGCTGCAGCTTCTTTATGTCGAGGAAGGGAAGGGAAGAGTCCAGAAAGTGGGAGAGGAAGTCTTGGAAATCGGTCCCGGCGACACCGTCTGTGTTCGTCCGGGTGAGAAGCACTGGCATGGTGCTTCACTGGAAGGGCCGATGACCCATCTGGCCATAAACGTCGGCGGACGCACTGAATGGATGAACAAAGTCACCGAGGAAGAGTACTCGCAGTAGTCATTTTGTCTTTGTTCTGCTTCAACTTGGGGGAACAGGCTGAAGAGAAGAAAGACTTGGACTTTCGAACGGAGGCTCTTACAGAGCAGCTCGAGGAGTATTTGTCCGATCGGGTTCTCATTTTTAGACAACCGGGTATCGAAGGGCACAAAATAACGTTTGACTCTCAAGGACGCCTTTTGGGAAAACCTCGGCAGGGTCAGAAGTCAGGCTATCTGGCGATTTCATTTATTGATCTTCAAGTCGAGCCTGAGCGATTAACTGTTTTGGGTGAAACTGTCCAGATTAGAACAAAGGGAACAAAACGCATCTATGTCCGCGACCCTCAAAAGGTCAATCTTGTCACCTGTACGGTCCTCATGGATACACCTGTCGAAAAGTTTACCTTCGTAAAGGTGATCAGTATCTTTTTTCGGATTTTCTTCGGCCAGGACGAACTGGAAAAGATCAATCTTACGTGTTAGAGGGGGGCCGTGTCTTTAAAATTTAAATTTTGGTACCAAAATTTAAATTTTAAAGACACGGCCCCCAAACCTGACCCCTGATCCAATCAGAAACGCACCGACACTTTCGCCAGACCAGACACCAGTGCTCTCATACGCTGGTAATCCAATGTATCTGGAAGGTCAGAAGGAAGATGATAGTGCGGATTTCGAAAAAAGGAGGTGTCGGTGATCATCACCGCCGCATACCCCTGCTGCCAAAAAGACCAGTTGTCCGACAAGCCCACGCCAGGGACGAAAGGCAGGGCCGTCGATTCCACTCGGATATCAGATTCTTGGATGAGCCGGTCCGTAACTCTTCGCACCAGATGACGCGAGTGGAAATTGCCCGCCACAGCGATGAAGTTGCCCTGGTTTGGATAAAACCTGCCCATCAGAGGGAGAGGATAAGCCTGTGAATTTTCTCGATCATCGAAGTATCCAACCATCTCCAGGGAGATCATTCCTACGATGTTGTCATTCCTTTTTTGGCATTTCTTGGCGTGAACCACACTCCCCATGAATCGGCTGTGGAAGTGAGGAGGTTCCTCCAGCGTGAAAGCCACCAAACGGATCGTCATCGGTGGCTCCAAAAGGGCTCAGCAAACGAGCGATTTCAAGTAAAGACGCAATCCCACTGGCGTTGTCGTCCGCCCCGGGGGTCCCCGGCGCGGTGTCGTAATGGGCACCGATCAGTAAGATTTGCTGTGGATGAACTCGCCCTTTTTTTTCGACGATGACGTTTCGGTAAAGCTTCCCCCGCACCTGATAAACATCATGATTGAATGCGTATCCGACTTCGGAGAAAATCTGTTCGATATACTCTCTGGCACGCTCCAAATTGCGGTAATACATTGGACTTCGCTCTCCAATTGCTGTGGCCAGATACTCGACGTGTTGCCGTAGGCGGGCTGCAATTTCCATTTCAATACAGGGTCAGACCCCGTTTAGTAATAATTATAAGGGTCAGACCCCTTTGTAGCTATCGGCTTTTATCCTTCCGCTCCATTTTAAGATAAGAATTTTCAAGATCAGCGAAACAAAAAGTGGGATCCAGATCCACAGGGCTTCGCTCCGAAGAACGCCCAGCCCCCGTTCACTGAAAAACGGCACGATGCTAATCGGGGATACCCGAATTGGTCGCCAGGGAAGGAAGTAACGGCTGGAATCGAAAGGAGCGAAGAAAGCGACTCCTAAACCCCCGTCGGTCATGGCATCCAAGATGCCGTGGGAGGCCGTGATCAGAAAGAAGAATGAGACAAGGGCCCACCACGACCTTGAGAACCGAACCATGTTGGCAAAGGCGAACCGGACAACAAGCACAGCTAAAATCAAGGCAAAGGACAAGGAATGGGAAAACCCCCGGTGACCGAAAACCTCGCCATAGCGGATATCGAAAAGAAAAGCCACAACGTCGGCATCAGGCAGGATGGAACAAACAACAGCCCACAGCCAAAAGTGTTGCGGCCTTTCTTCGCCAGTCGCGATCTTAGCGCTCAGGAGTGCAACCACAGAATGGGAAACAACAGAGGGCATTTTTGTCTTTTCCCCGGTATCTTAACCATTAAGACCTTCATGTACACAATGCCTTTACTGGAAAAATTTTAAAAACCAAAGAGTTAAATGGAGGCACTTAGTGCCTTGCTTC
>JALLOM010000354.1 GCA_027717865.1 Acidobacteria bacterium AH-259-O06
TGACCCACACGCCGTCTTTTTCCCCCTTCCATTGGAGCCGTCTCTCCGCCCCCCGAAAAGCCGCCAGCGAGCGCTGAATGAGTTCAAAAGGCGCCTTTATTAACCGAAGACCGACAGCCAGCGCAGCCAACGAGTTCAAGACGTTGTGGCGACCTGGAACGCTCAGTTCAATGGCTCCCAAACATTGATCCTTCTCATAGCACTGGTAACTTGACCGCAGCCAAGTCAACTCCAGCCGTTGGGCAAAGATATCCGCTCCTGGCCCTAATCCGTAGGTTATCACCGGGCGGTGAAGTTTTTTCAGGACCGGTGTCAGGTTGGAGTCGTCGGCACAAGCCACCACCAGCCCGCCAACGGGAACCCTGTGCATGTGTTCCAGAAAAGCCTGTTGAAGATCGCCCAGGTCCTGGTATTCATCCATATGGTCCAGGTCAATGTTGGTGATGACAGTACAGAGGGGAGACAGCATTAGAAAGCTGCGATCGCTTTCATCCGTTTCGGCCACAAACCATTCTCCTTTTCCCAGGCGCGCACTACTTCCGATGGCCTCAAGTTGGGCCCCGATCAGGATGGTGGGGTCCACGCCGGCTTCCAGCAGGATTAACGCGATCATGGAAGTGGTGGTGGTTTTGCCATGGGTGCCCGATACGGTGATTCCTTTCTTGAGGTGCATCAGCTCGGCCAGCATCTGGCCCCGGGGCATGATAGGGAGGCCACGGTTGCGGGCAGCTGCCAATTCTGGATTTTCCGCCGGCACGGCACTGGAAAAGATGACGGCCTCGGCCTCTCCCAGGTTGGAGGCATCATGACCGATGGAGATCCGGGCGCCCATGGCGCGCAGCCGTTTCAACAATGGACTGTCTTTCAGATCCGATCCAGACACTTCACGGCCGGAGCACAGTAGGATTTCAGCCATTCCACTCATACCGATGCCGCCTATCCCGACGAAGTGAAATTTGCGCGTTTTTAATTGCATAACGCCGCGCGCTCAGAGCATAGCCGCGAGCCGGTGACGGATGTCGCAAAAGGTTCCTCATTTTGGTTTCGGCCTGTAGGGGCGGGCCGGTGGTCCGCCCGAACCGGACATTTGGCGCACAATGAGTGGCTGGGGTGAGCCACCGGCTCACCCCTACACGGGACTTTTGCAACGCTCTCCATCGGCTCGCCCTACGCTGGGAAACCTTTCCCCGCCAATTCCTCCATAAACTCAAGGATCTTCTGCCTGCTGGCAGGCTCTGCCAGTTGGCTACTGGCTTGTGCCATCCGCCGCAAACGAGTGCGCTCGCTTGCCAATTCCAGGAGGAGCCGAGCCAGCTCCTGGCCGGTTGTCTGCTTCTCTTCCAGGACCAGAGCGGCCTGCTTCTCAGCTAGAGCTTGGGCGTTTTTGCGCTGGTGATCGGCGGCGGCGTGAGTCAGGGGAATGAGGATGGCCGGTCTTCCCGCTGCTGCAATCTCGGCTACGGTCAAAGCCCCGGCTCGAGACAAGATCAAGTCGGTGCGGCTGAAGTAGGCCGGCATGTCTTGGATAAAATCGATCACCTCCGCCTCAAAACCCTCCTTTTCGTATGCCTCCTTCACGTAAATGTAGTCGGCAAGACCGGTCTGGTGAACCACTGAGATCTCACCGGGAGACAGAACTGGCAGTGCCTCACAGATCAGTCGATTAATCGCACGGCTTCCCTGACTGCCGCCGACGATGAGCAAACGCAGTGGGCCCTCGGATGAGATCTCTGAACTGATATGCTGGAATTCCGGCCGGACCGGGACTCCGGTCAGCCGCGCTTTCTTTCCGAACCACTGTGCCGTCTCTTCAAAGGCCACTGCTGCCCCGTCCGCCCAGAGCGCTACAATGCGGTTGGTGAAACCGGGAAGAACATTGGGCTCGATAAGGAGAGAAGGCAGACCAAGAATCTTTGCGGCCAGCATGACCGGACCAGCGGAGTATCCCCCCAGACCGACGATAATGGAGGGCGAGAACTCCTTGACGATTCTCCCAGATGCCAGCAGGCTTCGAGGGAACTGCAGCAGCGTAAGGGCCGCCCTCAATGGTCCCACTCCTTTCAATCCCCCGATGGTGATGGTCTGAAGCCGGAAACCGAGCCCCGGAACAATATTTTTCTCAATACCTCTCTTGGCTCCTACGAAGAGGATTTCAGTTTCCAACCTGTGCTTCTTTAATTCCTTAGCCAGTGCCACTGCCATGTAAATGTGTCCTCCAGTTCCCCCTCCGGCAAAAAGAACACGGTCAATCATCAATGATTCCCAGCCAATTTCTCCGCCTCAGCGGATCTGCAGCTCTGCTGAGAGATGTTCAATAACATTCCGACTGCGGCCAGTGTGACGATCATTGAGGAGCCACCCACTGAAATAAAGGGGAGGGGGAGTCCTTTGGTGGGTAGAAGACTGACGGCGACACTCATGTTGATGAGTGCCTGAAGGACAATCATGCACGTAAATCCCAAAGCCAGGTAAGTTCCAAAGGGACTGTTTGCCCGCATCGCGATCCGCGCCCCTCTCCAAAAGAGCAACGCAAAGAGGATGAGTAAGGTTAAACAACCCAAAAAGCCGAGTTCCTCGCCGACCACGGCGTAGATAAAATCCGTGTGTGGCTCGGGCAGGAAAAAGAGCTTCTGCTTGCCCTGAGCATAGCCAAGCCCGTTCCAACCTCCCGCGCCCAGGGCGATCAAGCTCTGACGAATTTGATAACCAATTCCATAGGGGTCCTTTTCTGGATCAATAAAGGCCAAAATCCGGTTGAACCTGTAAGGAACGCGGACCACCACAAAATAGAGGGCAGGAATCGCAATCAAAATCAGGCCCAGCAGATAGCGATAACGCAGGCCTCCCAGAAAGAGAAGGAAACCCGCGGTGATAGTGATGCCAGCGGCCGTTCCCAAATCAGGTTCCATGAGCACTAAGAGAACGATGGAACCGGCAACGACCGAATAGGGGAGCAAGCCCCGATGGAAAGAGTGAAATTTCTCCTTGCGGATAGCCAAGTAACAGGATGTGAAAATGATCACTGCCAGCTTGGCCAATTCTGACGGTTGGAAATTGGCCGGCCCAAGGTTAATCCAGCGGCGAACTCCTCCGCTGTTGCCCGAGGCGGCCAAAAGAAAAACCAAAAGTGCAAAGCTCAAGGCGAGCAGCGGATAGACCACCGTGCGCCGCTGGTAAAAACGGTAGTCGATCCTCATGGTCAGCATCAGTGCCGCAAGCCCCAGGATCACTGAGATCAGCTGGCGGGTGAAGATCCAGGTCTGCGATTGGTAAAGCTCCCCGGAAACGGCGGTTGAGGCACTAAACACCATGATCAGGCCGAATCCCAGCAAGGCCAATACAACGGCCATCAATCCTTGATCATAAGGAACCTTCCGCTTCATCTC
>JALLOM010000355.1 GCA_027717865.1 Acidobacteria bacterium AH-259-O06
CGGGCCTTGCGGCGACGACCCTGCCGCAATTTTCTTTGACGGCTGGCTCGCCTCAAGACAAACCAAACATTATTCTCAGCATGTCCGATGATCAGGGGTGGGGAGACACCGGCGCCAATGGGCATCCCCTGCTCAAGACCCCAAATCTCGATGCCATAGCGGAAAATGGCATTCACTTTAAGCGCTTCTACTCAGGTGCTCCTGTTTGCAGCCCAACGCGAGGGAGTTGCATTACGGGCCGACACCCCTACCGTTATGGTATCTTCTTTGCCAACGTGGGCCACATGCCCAAAGAGGAGGTGACCCTGGCAGAGGTGCTGAAAACCCAGGGCTACGCGACGGGCCATTTCGGCAAGTGGCATCTAGGGACGCTGACCACCAAGGTCAAGGAGTCCAATCGCGGGGGCCCAAGAGGAGCAAAAAATTATTCACCACCTTGGGAGAACGGTTTTGATGTCTGCTTCTCGACCGAAGCCAAGGTTCCAACATGGAATCCAATGATCATGCCGAAGGGGAAAATAAGAGGGGCCGCTCCTGAGGGGGCCGGCCAACCCTACGGCACGCACTACTGGCTGGGGCCAGACAAGATGGCAAGGAAAAACCTCGAAGGGGATGACTCGCGAGTGATTATGGATCGGGCGCTTCCCTTCATTGAGAATGCCGTTAAACAGCGGAAGGCTTTTCTGGCAGTCATCTGGTTCCATACACCTCATGCGCCGGTGGTGGCCGGTCCTAAGTATAGGAAAATGTACGAGAATCTTTCCCTCGACGAACAACACTATTACGGATGCATCAGCGCCATGGACGAACAAATGGGACGCCTGCGCAAGGCCTTGCGTGACCTGGGTGTGGCTGACAATACCATGGTGTGGTTTTGCAGCGACAATGGGCCGGAAGGAGATGGAACGACGGGGCGCTCTCGTGGTTCAGCAGGCCCATTTCGTGGTCGGAAACGAAGTCTTCTTGAAGGCGGCGTGCGCGTGCCGGGAATTCTGGAATGGCCGGCGATAATCAAAACGTCCAGGGTGGTTGAGACACCTTGCTCCACACTCGACTACTTTCCCACGGTTCTGGATGTTCTCGGTTTCAAAATCAAAGGCCAGCCAGAGCCAATGGATGGCGTCAGTCTATTGCCACTGATTGAAGGCAACATGAAAGCCCGGCCCGTGCCGATTGCCTTTCAATTAAGAAATCAGGTTTCGCTCACAGACAATCGATATAAGATTTACAGCGATAACGACGGTGAGACCTACACGCTCTTTGATCTGATTGAAGATCCCGGGGAGACAAACGATCTTTCATCGGAAAAGCCTGAAATCGTTCGCGCTATGAGAGGGACGCTCGAGATTTGGCGAGCCTCCTGCAAAGCAAGCTTGGGCGGTCACGATTACAAGATCTCCTCATAATTGGAGAGTTCGGCAAACTGGAACTTTGTTGATGAAGCCACGCGTGGGCGAAGCGTACGAAACTGAATAATCCGGGTTAAAAAGGGAAATAAATTTGGAGGTCTGCTAATGGCTACGATACGCAAGATAGTAAAATACTTACGGTTAAGCTTTACCACCTTCTTCTGCTGCTCTCTCTTTATATCCCCGCTCGCTCAGGAGGTCAGCAGGGCGAGACCGAATATCCTTTGGATTACCAGCGAAGACAACGGTCCACACATTGGCGCCTACGGAGATCAATACGCCCATACCCCAAATCTCGACCGATTTGCCGCCAAGGGGTTGATGTACGTCAATGCCTGGTCGACTGCGCCGGTTTGCGCGCCTGCTAGAACAGCGCTCATTTCTGGGGTGTATCCCACGTCCACAGGATCACAACACATGCGCAGCATGACCAGGCTTCCCGACTACATGAAGATGTATCCACAATACCTTCGAGAGGCGGGCTATTACTGCACAAACAACAGCAAAGAGGACTACAACCTGGAGAAACCCGGCAAGGTCTGGGATGAATCCTCAAACAGGGCCCATTGGAAGAAGCGCCGTCCAGGGCAGCCCTTTTTTGCCATCTTTAATCATACCGTCAGCCACGAGAGCAAAATTCGCACTCGACCCCACACCCCGGTGCATGATCCTGCCAAGGTGAGGGTTCCGGCCTACCATCCTGATACGCCCACAGTTCGCAGGGACTGGGCTCAATACTATGACAAAATCACGGAGATGGACTCCGGCGTCGGGCAAAACCTGAAAGAGCTGCAAGAGGCGGGGCTGGCTGAAGATACCATCATATTTTACTATTCAGATCATGGTTCCGGGATGCCGCGCAGCAAACGTTGGCCCTACAATTCGGGGCTGAATATTCCCCTGATCGTTTACATCCCAGAGAAGTTCAAACACCTCAAGCCCAAGGAATATGTCCCTGGAGGCAAGACAGATCGCCTCGTCGGCTTCATTGATCTGGCACCCACCGTGCTCAGCCTGGTCGGCATCCAAGCGCCGGCACACATGCAGGGGCATGCCTTTATGGGTGAATACGAAGCGCCCCCTCAGCCCTATGTTCACGGCTTCCGAGGCCGCATGGATGAGCGCTATGACATGGTGCGCTCAGTGCGTGACAAACGCTACATTTACATCCGCAACTATATGCCTCACAAGATTTATGGGCAGTACATTAACTACATGTTCCAAACTCCAACTACTGCGGAATGGAAACGTCTCTATGACGAAAAGAAGCTTTCACCGCCGCGGACCTTCTTTTGGGAAACCAAGCCGGCTGAAGAACTCTACGATTTGCTAATTGATCCGGATGAGGTGAACAATCTGGCCAACTCGCCGGAACACGAACATATCCTCAAACGCCTGCGAAAGGCGCAGCAGGGTCTGGCTGTTCGAATTCGCGATGTGGGATTCCTGCCAGAGCATCAGATCCATCGTCGCTCAGCGGGGACAACGCCTTACGAAATCGGGCACCAGGAGAAAAGATATCCGCTGAAAAAGATTATGGCCGCGGCCCAATCCGCTTCATCGCTGGACCCAGAGGCGGTGAGTGAACTGCAAGAGGCGTTTCGGGACGAGGACAGCGCGGTGCGCTACTGGGCGGCCATGGGAATCCTGATGCGTGGCAAGAGTGCCGTGGATTCTGCCAAGAGTCAACTCCGTAGAGCGCTAAGCGACACATCCCCGATTGTTCGCGTCATAGCCGCCCAGGCTCTGGGGCAATACGGCAGTGATGCGGACTTGAAGGAGGCGCTGCCTGTTCTGATGGAGCTGGCAGCGTTGGACAAAAACGGGATCTATGTTTCCATGCTGGCACTCAATGCGCTGGATGCACTCCACCACAAAGCCGCAAGTGCAGCCCAGGCCATCAAACAACTCCCCACATCCGACCCCTCCGTCAATAGAAGAATGCGTAATTACGTCCCGCGTCTGATCGAAAAGA
>JALLOM010000356.1 GCA_027717865.1 Acidobacteria bacterium AH-259-O06
GACGAGGGTGTCGCAAAAGTTGTAGCGTCCGTTCTCAGAACGGACCAATCGCACACGAAAAGTAACACTCAGCCGCTCTGAGAGCGGCCGCTACATTTTTTCGCTGCCTTTTAAACAGCCTTTTGCAACACCCTCTCACGGTCGCGGCTCTGATTCGAGCTCGCAAACCGCTTGCTTAAAGGCCCGGCCTCGGTGTTCGAAGTTTTCGAACATGTCAAAACTGGCACAGCCAGGAGAGAGCAAAACCGCATCTCCAGGGACAGCCTTCTTATAGGCCAATTCCACGGCCTGCTTCATGTCTTTGGCAAAGACCGTGGGCACAACCTTGCCCAGGGCCTCGAAAATCCCGTCGCCGGCAGCACCGAGTAAAATAAGCAACTTTACTCTTTCCGCCACCAGTGGGCGCAACACACCAAAATCCGCTCCTTTGTCCTTGCCCCCCATGAGGAGAATGAGCGGCTCGGTGAAAGCCTGAAGAGCCTGACTGGCCGAATCGACGTTGGTGGCCTTGGAGTCGTTGTAAAAGACGACGCCGTTCAGTTCTCGAACTGGTTCCAGGCGGTGCTCAACGCCGGCAAAGTTGCGGAAGGCCTCGATCATGACCTCCGGAGCCAGGCCGGAGAGGACCCCGGCGGCTGTTGCCGCCAGTACATTTTCCAAATTGTGGTTTCCCTTAAGACGGATGTCGCTGACCGGCATGAGGGGCTGCTTTTGATCCTGGCAACTGATCTGAATGGTTCCGTCTTCAACGAATACTCCCTCTTGCAGCTCTTGCCTGCGGCTGAAGAGGAGGACAGATGAGCTGCAATGGCCGGACATTTTCAAGGTGTAGGGATTGTCGGCGTTTAGAACCGCATAGTCTTGGCTCGTTTGATTGAGGAAGATTCGCTCCTTGGCCCGGATGTAATCATCAAACTGGTCATAGCGGTCCTGGTGATCGGGGCTCACATTGAGGAGCAGTGCGATGTCGCACTTGAATTTCTGAATGGTTTCCAGTTGAAAAGAGGACAGCTCGACCACAAAGGTGGTTGGAGCCGAACCCGATGCGCGGAGTGTTTCCACCCACCGGATCAGTGGGGAGCCAATGTTGCCGGCCACCACGCAGTCTCGTCCTGCTCTCTTGAACAACTCGCCGATGAGTGTGGTGGTTGTCGTCTTTCCGTTGGAGCCGGTAACGCCGATAAGCCTTCCATCCAGAAAACGATAGGCCAGCTCGACCTCACTGTAGATGGGAATGCCCTGCTCGGAAGCCTTACGCAGTTCAGGCAAGTTCGAGGGAACACCTGGACTCAGCACGATGAAATCTGCACCCAGGAAGTCCTCTGCATTGTGACCACCCAGGGAGAGACGTGGCGGTTCAACCAACTGGGAGATCCATTCTTTTAACTCTTCTTCGGTTTTCATATCAGTGATCGTGACCCGGGCTCCACGCCGGAGGAGAAAATTGGCAGCAGCCAAACCACTTCGGGCGAAGCCAACAACCAGAGTGTTCTGCTCCTCAACTCTCATTCCGGTTTTACCGCAATTTCAAAGTGGTTAAGCTAAACAAGGCAAAGATCAGCCCCAGAATCCAGAATCGAACCACCACCTTGGGTTCTTTCCAGCCCAAAAGCTCAAAGTGATGGTGAAGTGGAGCCATGAGTAGAACCCGCTTTCCCCGCAGCTTGTAAGAGGAGACCTGGACAATCACAGAGAGAGCTTCCACCACAAAAACTCCTCCGATGGAGAGGAGAAGAAGTTCCTGTTTGATCAGCACCGCGACGGTTCCGATGGCCCCACCCAAGGACATGGAACCCACATCGCCCATGAAAATCTGGGCGGGATGGCTGTTGTACCAGAGGAAGCCAAGCGTGGCTCCAACCATGGCTCCGCAGAAGATCGTCAGCTCGCTGGCATAGGTGTTTTTGATCAGGTCCAAATATGTGGCGAAGGTGGCGTGCCCGGTCACGTAAGTCAGCACAGTCAGGGCCGAGGCGGCGATAATCACCAGTCCGGAGGCTAAACCGTCCAGGCCGTCGGTCAGATTGACGGCGTTACTGCTGCCGATAAGGACTACAAGCGTAAAAAGAATCAGCGGAAGGAAGGTTGAAACGCCCAATATCACCAGATCCATCTCCGGCGTGAAGCGCTTGAAAAACGGCACGCTCATCCTGCTGCTGTAGAGGTCGTAACGATTAAGAACAATCAGGGTCACTACGATTCCAACTGCAATCAGGCCCTGCAGGAGCAGTTTCTGGTGGGCCCGCAGACCAAGAGACGTCTGCTTGATCACTTTGAGATAATCATCGATAAAACCCACGGTCCCGAAGAGGAGCAGCGAAATGACGGCCACCCAAATGTAAAGATTGGTGAGATCTGCCCACAGAATGGTGGGCACGAAAATACTAATGACAATCAGCACGCCTCCCATCGTTGGCGTTCCGGCCTTTCCGTGGTGGTTTGTCGGGATCTCTTCTCGAATGAACTGCCCGATCTGAAATTGGCGAAGCTGGGCGATTACCCAGGGTCCCAAGAGAAGGCTGATCACTAGAGCCGTCAGCGAGGCAGAGGCGGTGCGGAAGGTGATATAACGCACCACATTGAGGACAGAAAACTGGTCATGAAAAGCATAAAGAATGTGATAGATCAAATCGCTTTTTTCTCCTCGATTTTTTGGATAATTCGCTCCATTTTCACGCTGCGCGAGCCCTTCACCAGGAGAAAATCTCCGCCACCGAGATGGCGTACGAGAAACTCGGCGGCTTCTTCGGAGCTTTTAAAGTGCATGATTTTCTCCGGGAAGAAACCCTTTTCCTTTGCTCCCTCACCGATGTAGATGCCGTTCTTCCCTACAGTGACCAGTAAATCCACCTTACATTGAGCAACGCGCTCGCCGGCCTGGCGGTGGAGCCGCAAGCTGCTTTGGCCGAGTTCCAGCATTTCTCCCAAGGCTAAAATCTTGCGGCGAAATCCTCTCAATTCGCTAACGGCATCCAATACCATTGCCAAGGCCCAAGGATTCGAGTTGTAGGAATCGTCCCACAGCGTGATCGGGTCATCTTTGTCCGCTCCTAGCCGACGGATCTGTCCACGCATGCAAGGAAGCTTCAATTGGGAGATCTCCCGGCACAGCTCTTCTCGAGCCAGGCCGAAGCTCAGAGCCACGGCCACAGCTGCCGCAATGTTGTAAAGAAGATGTTTGCCCACAAAGGGAACCGAAGCAGTGAGAGATTTCCCACGGGCATCGATTTCAAAGCTCATCTTCTCTACGCCGTCGAAGCGATAATTCAAAACTCGAACCTCCGCCTGGTTCTCCAAGGCGAAGGAGACTTTCTGCCCAGCGTAAGTGGAGGCCAGATGAGAAAGCCTGGAGTCGTCGGCATTAAA
>JALLOM010000357.1 GCA_027717865.1 Acidobacteria bacterium AH-259-O06
GGGAAAGACAAGGTCCGAAGTCTGGGTCCTGGAGAACTTCTTGCCCGAGCTCCGGGCAGGCCGCTGAGGCCGAAGCCGTGAGGCAAAATCGATGTTAGCGCCATGCATGCCGGCGATTTTCCTCTTGTCCCTGCTCGCGGCGCAGTCTCCCGCGGAGGCAGCGAAGAAGTTGAGGGTTCCCCTGGGACTCGATGCCTACATGCCCATCCCGGAGGACAACCTTCTCACGCCGGAGAAGGTGTCGCTTGGGCAGCGGCTGTTTCTGGACAAGCGGCTGTCTCGAGATCAAAGCATCTCCTGCGCTACGTGCCATGAACCTGACCGAGCTTTCACAGACGCCAAAGCGGTCGCTGTCGGTGTTTTCGATCGCAAAGGCCCCCGTGGAACCCCTACGATTGTGAACCGCGCCTACGGCAAGGCTTTCTTTTGGGACGGCCGTATCCGAACCCTCGAAGAGCAGGTGCTGCAGCCGATTCTCGCTGAAAAGGAAATGGACATCACAGTTGAGGAAGTAGTAGCCCGATTGAAGGAGTCTGATCGCGATCGGCGGGAGTTTCAAGACGTGTTTGGCCGCGAGATTAACCCTGTTGACCTGGCGCGAGCGCTAGCCAGTTATGTGCGAACTATCTTGTCGGGCGACTCGCCCTATGACCGCTATATCAACGGCGACCGCAACGCCCTGTCCGAGCAAGCCCGCCGGGGTTTGCGCATCTTTCGCGGCAAAGGGAATTGCACCGACTGCCATTTGGGGCCGAACCTCACAGACGAGCGATTCCACAACACTGGCGTCGCTTGGCGCGACGGTCGCTTTGTCGACCCTGGCCGGTACGCCGTTACTCAAAATGAGCGAGACCGAGGGAAGTTCAAGACGCCCACGCTGCGTGAAATCGCTCGAACGGCTCCTTATATGCACGACGGGAGCCTGGCCAGGCTGGAGGACGTGGTTAAGTATTACGACAGGGGCGGGAATCGCGCCCCTAATCTGGACTCCGATCTACATCCCTTGAATCTGAAGCGCGACGAAAAAAGGGCGCTGGTTGTCTTTCTCGAAGCGCTCAGCGGTACAATCCGTGAAGGCCTGTGACCGATCAGCAGGATAAGCGGCTGGAGATGGTGAGAGATGCGGATTAAGGCGCGATCGGTTGTTGTAGCGTGTCGCGCATTCTTGCTGTGCGGCGCCCTGCTTGTAGTTGGCGCCCAAACCGGCGGCGGCGACCCAAAACTCTTGGAACACATGCGTGCAGGCGTAAAGGCCCGCGAAGAGCACCGATTGGAAGACGCCGCCCGTGAATTCGAAGCCGCCGCGCGCATCGCCCCCCACGCGGCGGAGATTTACGCCAATCTCGGCTTGGTTCGGCACCGGCAGGGAAATTCGACAGCAGCGATCGAATCTTTCCAAAAGGCCCTCGACTTAAAGCCAGAATTGAAGGGCGTACACGGTCTGTTGGGTTTCCATTTGCTGATGTTAGGGCGCGTTGAGACTGCTCTGGAACATTTGGAGAAGGCGGAACAAGAGACCCCCTCGAATCCGGACGTGAATTCCTGGCTGGGTCGGGCTTATTTCGAATCAGGCCAGTATAGAAACGCCATTGCGAAATGGGAGGCAGTCCGCAAGTCAAAGCCTGGGGACCTCAACGTACTGCTCTACTTGGAACGGGCGTACGAAGCACTGCTGGGCGAACTGCGTGACGAAATCTTCCGCTTAGATCCCGACAGAGTTAAGGCCGAACCGGGTTCGGACAAGGGGGGCGGCCCATCCACGGGAACCGGAAAGGCGGAGCCCGCTCGGGTCCGGCTCGACCCGTTCCGGCATCGCGAACCCCTTATTCGCGACGCTTGCACCCAGTGCCACCGCTGGAGCCCACCCGGAATCCTGCCCAGGCGGGCGTGGTTTGGCAAAGTCGCCAAAATGTTCGGGTTGGCCAACGACGGGATGCTGGCTTCTCTCGGCCGGCCGATCAAAGAGGTCGAACTAGGTGAGGTTGTGGCCTATTTCGAGACTCTGGCTCCAGAGGCGTTGGAAACGCCGCCTTGGGGTCCCGCCACGCCGCAGCCGAAAGTGAAGTTCGAGCGCACCAGTTTACGGGGAGTCGCGCCGGGAGAAGGGCTTCCCGGTACGGCGAACGTACGCCTCCTTGAATTGTTTGAGGATGTCGCCGGCCCAGAACTGGTGGTTTGTGACATGTTGTCGGGTTGGGTCTCGTGGGTCGATCCCGACGCCCTTGGGATGAAGCTCGAGGGGTTGGCGCGCTTGTCTCATCCTGACCACGTCGAGGCCGTGGACCTGGACAGAGACGGGCAGATGGATCTCCTCGTGGCCGAGCTAGGGGAGGTCATGCCGTCAGACACAAAAGCGGGTGCGGTGGTCTGGCTTCGAAGAACAGGGAAGCGGAAATTTGAGATTATACAGTTGGCCGAGAATCTAGGTCGTGTCGCTGACGCTCAGGCAGCCGATTTTGACGGGGACGGGGACGTTGACGTAGTGGTGGCCGAGTTCGGCTGGATCACGGTCGGGAGCATCCTGTACCTTGAGAACCGGTCCGAGCGCCCGGGCTCGGGTACGCCTTCGTTTGCGCCGGTGACCTTAGATGATCGCAGGGGCGCGATCCACGTTCCGGTCGTCGACCTTAACGACGACGGGAAACCCGACTTCCTGGCGCTGATCTCCCAAGAGCACGAGACCGTGGTTGCATTTATCAATCGTGGCGGCGGACGGTTCGATAAACAGGAGGTCTTCACGGCACCCCATCCGCACTGGGGCTCCAGCGGCATTGAGCCGGTAGACCTGGACGGAGACGGTGACCTCGACGTCCTGTTCACCAACGGGGACACCATGGATGACATGGTGCGCTTCAAACCGTATCACGGAGTGTCTTGGCTGGAAAACCGGGGCGCATATCCCTTTGTCCACCATCGCATAGGCCGTTACTATGGGGCCCTCCGGGCCGAAGTGGGCGACTTGGATGGCGATGGGGATCTAGATCTGGTGGCCACATCGTGGCTTCCGGAACTGGACGAGGCAAAGCGACATAGCATGAGCTTGCCGGGCGTCATTTGGTACGAGCAGGTTTCGTCCGGCTCTTTTCAGGCGCACGTCCTGAGCGACGACCCGTGCGACCACCCGACGCTGGAAATCGGAGACATCGATGGAGACGGTCGTCTGGACGTCATCACCGGGACGGCTTGGTTGGGAACCCCTCCGACCGACCGGCAGTTGCCGTAGGCATATGGAGGCAAATCCCGTAGTGTCCAAAAAATTGCATCGACTTGGTGGGCCTAGGTGGAGTTGAACCACCGACCTCACGCTTATCAGGCGTGCGCTCTAGCCAACTGAGCTATAGGCCCACAGTTGCCTGCT
>JALLOM010000358.1 GCA_027717865.1 Acidobacteria bacterium AH-259-O06
CACTCCTGCTCTTGCGCTCCCATCATCCAGATGTTGCCCGTCAGCTTCTCCAGGAGGAACACCATCTTGTCCCCGGCCACCGAGAACTTCAGGTTCCCTGGACTCAGATTGAGCAGCCAGCGAGTTAAGGGTGTTTTCGTGGAGCCCTTTTTTGAAGGTCTGGTCGCTTTTTTGGTAATCCTTGTGTCTTGAAGGGCAGCCGCTAAAAAGGCACCAGTTTATTCGTCCCACGGAATTGCACGGATTGACTTGCACGATTGCGACTTTAAGAGGTCGAGTCAGTTTCGAGAAGCTTCCGGAAATCCGTTGCATATCATCAACATTCTTGTTTATTTTATGCAATGGACGGGCCGTTCGATGTTCGCTTAATGCTGAGCGTGGAAACGGTACATTCCTTTCGAACTTCGGGCCAAGACCCTGGCAAGCCCGTGTCCCATGCGCCCTTTGAAGAGGGCAAATAATTCCTCCTCGGACATCCGTTTGGCCATTTTCCGCAACATTTTGTCCTGCTTGCTGAAAGCGCGCTGGGTAACCTCCTCAGGATCCACCTGTGCGCGTAGGATCTCCTGCAATTCGTTTTTGATCCGTTTGGCAGCAGGATCATGGATCCGATTGTTGAACTCCCCTGGATCCTGGGCCGCGTTGAAAAGCAGATTGTCGTACCAGGTAAAGTGGAGATACTTCCAGTCTCCTTTGCGAATCATGAATGAACCCGTACAGTTTCCTTCCGAATGAGATTCGCTGTAGGCGAACCCGGGATGATTGCCGGATCTCCCCCGCATCAGCGGCAGCAAAGAATGGCCGCGGAGCGTCGCAGGAATTCCGGCGCCCGACAGCTCAAGAATGGTCGCCACCATGTCCACATGGGCTACCGGGGTGCTCACTTTCACACCTTTTGGCAAACCCGCGCCAGCCATCACCAGCGGTATACGGGCAGCAACATCGTAGAGGTTGTTCTTGTACCATAGGCCATGCTCGCCCAGGGACTCGCCGTGATCTGACGTGTAAATAAAAAGAGTATTTTTGAGCTGGTTCGTTCTTTCTAGTTCCTGCCATATTTGCCCAATGTATTCGTCCAATTCGCTAATCATCCCGTAATATCCTGCCCGTGCACGGCGGACGCGCTCTTCTGGAATCGGCGCGGCGATCCGCTTGAAATGGCGAAGTTCCTGAAACATGAGATGAAGGTCTTCAAGATGGCCAGGTGGGATATTGGGCATGTCAATGCTGTAAGTGGGGTACATATGGTAGTACTTTTGAAGGGCCACGAAACGGGGATGGGGTTCGGTGAAACCCACGTACAACGTCCAGGGCTGCTTCAGCTGCTGAGAATCCTCGCGAAGGAACTTTAAGGCCACTTGTGCTCTGCGCCCATCTCTGTGCCGTTCTTGCCTGGGACGTCCGTCTACGTTCAGGCGTTCGCCCATCCGGTAAGCGACAGGCTGGCGAAAAAGAGACGTGATGTCGGGCCTGTGTCGATGCCCGTGGGAGGTCTCGATTTCTTCAAATCCTGAATCAAAGTCATCGTTCAGATCTATTTTCCCCGTGGCCAGACAATAGTACCCGGTCTCGCGCAGGCACTTTCCCCAACTTGGATGGCTTCCATCCCACACCGTCGAGTTGCAAAAGGAGCCGCAATCGGAAGCATACATACCGGTCATCATGCTGCTCCGGCCAGGAACACACACGGGACTTCCGCAATAGGCATCTGTAAAGACCACGCCCTCGCCTGCGATTCGATCCAGATTCGGCGTCTTGACCAGTGGATGCCCCGCATAGCCGGTGTACTTATAGCTGTGTTGATCAGAACAGATAAAAACGATATTCGGCTTCTTGGCCGATTGGGCTGCGGCTTCTTCGGCACTCGTCCCAGAAGCCAGGGCAGTGGCAACGACGCCGCTGCTTAAGGATTTCCCAAAATCTCTTCGGTTCAGTTTTGACATGGCTTCCTCCTGGAGAAGATTTGAGGGGTCAGACCTTGAGTTTTTCGTTTTTGCAACCAAAAACTAAAAACTCATGGTCTGACCCCTTGCGCTTGCCCTTCCATCATCCAGATGTTGCCGGTCAGCTCGGCCATGGAGAAGACAATCTTGTCACGGGCCACCGACAACTTGAGCTGCGCCGGGCTCGACAGAGTGATCAGCGAGCGCCGGGTCTGGTGGGCATGATAGACGGTGAAGGCCGACTTCATGGGCTGTTTGCTTGCACCATCCAAGGGCTGTGCCCAGATACATTGGAAACCGTCCCGATTAGAGATGAAGTAAAGGAGTTTCCCGTCGGGCGACCACCAGGAAAAGCCGTCTGACTTCGAACCGTCTGTCACCGCGATCCACTCACTTTGAAGAATCGCTTCCGTGCCTCGAAAAGGGGCGATAAACAGTTGTCTGCGGCGGCCGAGTCTCGCATGAAAAGCAATCCAGCGATCGTCCGGTGAGAAACGAGGGTCAGAGAGGAAATGCTCGCGGGGGTGGCGAAGTACTTCCATCGTTTCGCCGGAACTGACGTTTAGCAAAAATATGGAGCTGTACTTGCCGCCAAGGATCTTTTTCCCGTCCGAGGACCAGTGACTAATGCCGAAGCCACAGTCCTCGCACAGCTTTTTTGGCACGCCCCCGCCGGTGGCTACTCCATAGATTGGTAGCTTCCCATTCTCCTCGGCCCCATAAGCCACCTTTGATCCGTCAGGCGTGATTGCCGCCCTTCGCTCGTTCGATGGAGTGTCGGTCAGGGCGGTCTCTTTGCCGGTCTCCAGGTCCTTCATCCAGATGTCCCAATTGCCAGATCGATCCGACCGAAACATCATTTTCTTCCCATCCGCGGAAAGGAACGGGTTTACATCAGTGCTAGCGTCCCGAGTCAATCGTTTCATTTCACCCTTTACCTTCCCCTGATTGGGGTCCATCGGTAGGCTCCAGACGTCGGTATTCGAGCTAAGGCTCGAAAACACCAGGCGGCCATCGGCCCCAGCCGAGGGGTGACGTTTCAAGCCCGGCCCGGTAGTCAGTCGCTCCGCGGTACCCGTCACCTGTCCGGTCTTGGGCAAAATCCGAATCTGCCACAAATCCCAGCTGTCGCCGAGTTGGGCAGAAAAGACCACTCGATCTGGATCCGCTAACCAATGGCCGGCGGGCGTGTACATTCCAGCGTCAAGCCCTTGGCGGCCTAAAATATCGAATGCTCCGGCCTTTACTGGAGGTCCCGCATCCACTGGGAGAACCCACCAGTCATATTCCCCTCCCCTACTAGGGAGACTAGGGAGCCCCTGAAACAAGAGGTGCTTTCCGTCCGCTGACCAAGTCGGGTAGCGAGCGCTAACAAATTCTGCTTGCAACTGCCTTGGTGGCCCTCC
>JALLOM010000359.1 GCA_027717865.1 Acidobacteria bacterium AH-259-O06
ATAACCTCTTTGCGTGCGCTTTCAGATACTGGCTCCATCCAATAGCCGTCATGGCGGATATCCTGGAAACGTTCCCCGTGCCAGCGTCGGCAAGATGAACGAGCAAGGCGATTGAAGGCACCAGGCTCCTGTATTTCGCCAGGTGGGCCTCAAACGCCGGGTGGTATTCGTTGTTTCTCAATTCCGCTTCAAGTTCCGCTCGCCATTCGCCGAAGACTTCCTGTGCGTCTGGTGCGAATCTCAACCACGCGATTTCTCCTTCATCGTCAACATTGGCACCGATGGACGAAACATTCAGTTCGCTCAGTCTGCTATACGCTGTCCAGGCGATCCGTTTAGCTTCAGAATCCGGCCAGCGGTCAACATTTCTCCATTCCTTCGACACATCCGGCCACACCGCCATTTGAAAGCGCTGGAGCAATCCGTCATCACCAGTTCCACCTGTCAGCGCAGTCCTCAGATACTGGCTCAGGGGTCCAGGCTGGATGCCCCCAAGTATGGACAGGCACGCGGCCTCAATATCGATGGTTCCTCGCCCTATACGGTCGTAGGTAAACCGGCCCGTACCGTTCCAGGCTTCCAAAAAAAACGCCCTCGTCCCTTCCCGCCCCTCTCTGTCCAGGCTACTCAGCCACCCGGTGAGTTCATCCCTGAAAACAAGGAGGCCGTGCGGATTCGCTGCCAGCAGCTCCCCGATTTTCTCGACCGTGGCATCGTTGGTAAGATACCTCCTCCGCTGTGGTTCTTCGCCTTCGTGCTCGATGGTTTCGCGCGCGAGCCGTTTTGCCATGTCTGTCTTGCCCTCCCGCACAGCAGCTTCTATCTGTCTTTCGCTTTGTTTCTTCCGAGCCTTCATCACAACGATTTCCACTTTGTAGTCTGAAATGTCTTCCTCATACTGCCGCCTTGCCTTGATTTCCAGCCTCTGGAGGGGCTTCAAGACTTCCGAGAGTGCGGGCGTCTTCATCACTCCTGGCCTGCCTATCACTGCTCCCCAAAGGTTAGACACAACAGTCCAATCGTCTTGACGCTTGGGGCGAATCGCAACCTGCCGACCCACGACAGTTGCCAATGTAATCATGGCTCCAACGGCTGGAAAGTCAGCGGGACACTGGATCCGCTCTGCCATGTCATCCACCCATGCTTTCAGTGAATCAGGCAACAAGATTGAGTCGAACGCGGGAACGGGCGGCAAGGATTGGGGCAGGGGTTTCGGCTCTGGCTCTTGTGCCTCCACCAAGGTCCCCTCAGCGGGCGGATCAGCCGGTGCGTACCGACCCATACTCTCTGCGATTTTTCTCACCTCTGATTCAGGCAAAGGAGGCTGACAGCGGTTTTTATTCACCGCCTGGAGAGCGACATCAATCTCATCTTGTGTCAAACCGGGTCGTCTCATGCTGCCGGCTATGCTGGCTAAGGCATTGTTGCGATTGCCCGGAGTAAGGACTTCCTCAATTTTCGCTGCCGCTTTATGAGATTTGGCGTCCTCTTCGGGCGAGATTGCAAAGGGTTCAAAATCCGAAATCACATACCGTCTGGTGTAATCGGAGAAGATGATTTTGCAGGGAAGGCTTTTCTTCGGATCCTTATAATTGAGTGTTCCGGGTATACGAAGGATTCGTGGAAGATCGCTTACCGGATCAGATCCGAGGATCTTCTGGGCACCCTTGACGATAAGTCTGAAACCTTCGAGATCTTCGATCTCTTCGGGTTCCTTTAACAGCCAGTAGGGATGATAGCCATGCCCCGATCTGACGACTACCGTGGGTCTTAACGGGAAATTTTGAATCCGTTCGATGGCTTCTTTCTGACCACCTTCAAAGTTCTTCCAGTCGCAGTCGGCCCAAATACAGGTGACGCATTTAACAGCCTCACTCGTGCCGTTCCTGCTGTCCCTTGGATGGACACCGAAATAGTAATCCCACAGGGGTTCCTGTTCTCGGGCGGCCTCCAGCAACCCTTCAACCGAAGAGAAGAACTCCTGTCTGGCTTTTTTCTCATCCCGGTTGACGATGCGCAACTCGATGAACCGACCGCCTTCTTCCAGGCAATCACCGAACAGCGCCTCAAAGAAATCAGCCTCGCGGGTCATTGCCGCCGCTCCCAGGCTTCTAAAATCGCTTCGGAGACAGCATCTTTGACTCTCGTAGGCAATTCGATAATACGCGCCCATTTCTTCTGACCATCTTCGGCGATGTACTCCCTTTGGGGCAACGAAACCCACGCCTTCTGCCCGGGCTGTTGAATCACCCGGCAGCCGTGAATTTTGAGCTTTCCTCCGATATCGATCGATGCAAACGCTTTGAGGCTTCCCGTACCGTCGAGTTCTTTGATTTTTCCCACTGTGATGTTCATTGTTCTCAAATCTCCCGTGACTGGGGTGATGGCATTTGCCCGATGCCCCGCACTCTGCGATTTAGCTGGAGCTGGAATCTCAGAAGAATCTCTACCCTTTTTGAATCCTTTTCTCTGTCGGCCCTGGCAATTTCCGAGACGAAAACTTGGTTTACCTGACGAAGATTCCCTGGTCTCTTGGCGACTCTCACGAGAATATCCTCTACGGTACTTCCGTCGTTCCGGGCAGCCCTCTTGTCGAATTGGCGGGATCTTTGTGTATAATTCACTTGTCTATTTCCTCCTGGCCCGCTTGAATGGCGTTTAGCGGGCCTTTTCTCTTTTTACGACTGATTCACCAGGGGCTCCTCCTTCGTTTGCTGCTCTAATTCGGCAAGACGCCTGTCCACGTCGAGAATCACAGCAACCAAAGAAGAGATCATTGGAGCGGAGCAGCGCCGTTCCAGTTGGGACAACCGTTTGTTGAGTGGATGAGTCTGTTTACTGTCTTCTGTTCCTTTTCTCTTGGATTCCATGCTTCTACAAATACTCACGCTACTTTCCGCGTAGCAACGCTACGCCTGGGTACAGGGAATCGGGGATGGAATGAGGAACTGTTAACTGTCAGGGAGGGGATGAAACCTACTCGGTCTCCCAAGTCTTGGATGTATCGGCGGTATAGCGGTAGGGAAACCGGACAGGTGTCAGGTGGGCTTTCAGGTGTTCCGCGAGGGCAGCGTTCTGATTCTCAATCTCGGCTATCGCCCTATAAATTGTGGCCGATATCCCTTTTCTAGCCTTCTCATTCATAGGGTCCCGTTGCTTTCTTTTCCGAGCAACGGTATGTCGCTTCAGTTTGCGTTCGATCTGTGCAGTCTCTTCATCGATAAGTGTAATCTGGGCTATGTCATTGTTCTGCTCAGCGGCTTCTCGCTCTGTTACCAGTTCAAGCAGTCTTTTTCGTAGTTCTATGTCAGATCTTTCTTTCGACTTATT
>JALLOM010000036.1 GCA_027717865.1 Acidobacteria bacterium AH-259-O06
CTCCCTGCGACCTGACCCCTCTCTAGTGTAGAATAGATTTCGATGAAGAGGGCTTTTCGCGAACTTCTCAAACGGAAGCGCCATCATTTGTTTTGGAGTTCCTATGCTCTTCTGCTGCTGATTGCAGCCATCGTAGGGGCCTTGGGGGGCTTACTTTCTGCCTACGCCATCGACCTGCCTCAGGTTGAACAGCTCCAAGAGGTACGGCCCAACATCGTGTCCTACGTCTATTCTGACGATGGTCGAGTCCTGGGTCAATTCGCCCTAGAAAAAAGGATTCTGGTCACCTACGAGCAGATCCCGGAGAATCTGAAGAACGCGATCTTGGCTACCGAGGATGCTGATTTCTTCCAGCACTCGGGGATCGATTTTCAGCGGCTTTTTGTTACCGTCCTTCGTGACATTATTCATGGGCAAAGAAAGGGCGCCTCAACCTTAACAATGCAGTTAAGCAAACTCCTATTCACGGGATCAGAGAAAACCATCGAGCGAAAGATCAAAGACATGCTCTTTGCTTTGGAGATTGAGAAAAAGTACTCAAAGGAGCAAATTTTCACTTTTTACTGCAATCAGATCTACATGGGGCATGGGACCTACGGTGTTGCATCGGCTGCTGATTTTTACTTTAACAAGTTGCCCGAGGAGTTGACACTCGCAGATAGTGCTTTATTAGCGGGAATTATCCAGATCCCCGAGCGCCACTCTCCGATCAACCATCCAGATCGCGCTCTGACGCGTCGAAACGCCGTCTTGACGCGGATGTATGACGAGGACTCTATCGACGCGGCTACCCTGCACAAAACGTTACCAGAGCCGCTTGTGGTTCGTGGAAAAAACTACGATCAGAGCCCAGCTCCCTATTTTGTTGAGTGGGTTCGACAGTACCTGGAGAAGAACTATTCTACACAACAGATTTGGGAAGGTGGGTTGAAGATTTACACCACCATCGATTACGACATGCAGGTAGCTGCCCGCCGGGCATTAGGAGAGGGGCTTAAGAAGTTCGATAAGGAAGGGCATCGCTGGGCCGGCCCAGTCGAAAATATCCTTGATCAGGGAAAGGTTATCGACACTTATTTTCATCCTGAGTGGCGACAAATCTTTTACGAAGGCCAGATGGTTCATGGGCTGGTAATGGAATCAAGCCCCAAGCAAGCGCGAGTCAAATTGGGGACTTACACTGCCTTGATCGAACCTGAAGACATTGCATGGACCCGTGAAAAGCGGGTTGATCGAGTTCTTAAACCCGGTGATATTGCTATTTTTTCCATTGGAAGGATTAACCGTGCAGAGAAGACCATCGACGGGCTCCTGGACCGGATCCCTGAAATCCAAGGCGCACTGATGGCCATGGATAACAAAACAGGTGCGATCAAAGCAATGGTGGGCGGTTTTGACTTCCAATACAGCCAATTTAACCGTGCCACCCAGGCTTTGCGTCAACCCGGATCGCTTTTTAAGCCATTTACTTACGTGGCGGTCATGGAGGCCGGCTATTCCCCCTCCGAACAGGTCTTGGATGCTCCCGTGAGTTTTCGAGACGGTCTTGGACGCATCTACGCACCGGAGAACTCGGACAAAGAGTTCAAAGGGCTCATTCGCATCCGCGACGCTTTCGCTCTTTCGCGCAATGTGCCCACCATCCGCTTGGCCAACGCGCTCGGGGTCGAAAGAGTGATTGAGGTTGCCCACCGGTTTGGGATTCAGCGTGAGCTCCCTCCCTATCTCCCCGTCGCGCTGGGTGCCGGAGAACTGACACTTCAAGAAATCACCTCAGCCTTTACAGCCTTTCCGAACAACGGAGTGCGGGCCCACGCTTACTTCATTAAACGTGTCGAAGACTATCATGGAGGCACCCTTGAAGAGCATCAAAATGCTTTTGAACAAGTTATTTCCCCGGAAACGGCTGGAAAAATGATCTATTTGCTGCGCAGTGCCGTCGAGGGGGGGACAGCGTGGCGAGCCCGGTCATTGAGCCGCCCGATTGGAGGAAAAACAGGAACCACAAATGATTCCACCGACAGCTGGTTTGTGGGTTTTACTCCTCGGATTACAGCAGGCGTGTGGGCTGGATATGATAAAAAGAAGTCCCTCGGAGAAAAAGTCTACGGTGCCACTCTCGCTCTGCCGATCTGGATCGATTTCATGCAGGAAGTGTGCAAAGATGTGCCCGTCGAAGACTTTGAAAATAGCTACACATCTATGGATCTAAACTTGGCTCAAAGAAAGGTGGCAGAGGAGGGAGAAGAGCCAACCCCGGTGCCCTGGAGCGTCGAAGATATTCCCGCACCCCCACAGTGAAGAGGGGCCGTGTCTTTAAAATTTAAATTTTGGGGGCAAAATTTAAATTTTAAAGACAGGGCCCCTCTTCACTTGTCCCGCGTGACCACAAATTCGGTCAATTGTAACAAGGCTTCCCGATAGATCGAGTCGGTAAAACCCAAAAGAGTCCTCTTTGCCTGGACAGCATACTGCTCAGCAAGATTTTTCAAATCATTCAAGGCCCCGTAAGAGCATACCAACTGGATGATCTCCCTCTTGTTTTCCAGCGTGAAGTTCCGGGTTCGCACCACCTCACGCACAAAATTCTGTTCCTCCGGTTTGGCGCGCTGCATCAAATAGATAATTGGCAATGTCGTCTTCCCTTCTTCAAGGTCTTTCAACACAGGCTTACCCAACGTGTCCTCATTCGAGGTGTAATCAAGCAGGTCGTCGATCAATTGGAAAGCCATTCCAATTGATCGGCCATAACTTCTCAATTTTTCTTCCTTCTCCGCATCCGCGTTTCCTAATATGGCGCCCAGACCGCTACACGCAGAGAACAGGTCAGCCGTCTTCCTCTGAGAGATCTCCAGCTGCTCTCCTATCGAGATGTTGGTGCGGCCGTGCTTCTCCAACTGCATCAACTCCCCTTCCACCATTTTTCGAGTAATGCCAATCAAAAGGTCCAGCACACGAAAGTTCCGCAGCTTCAAGGCCAGCGAGAAGGAAGTCATATATAACCAGTCTCCTGCCAACACGCTAACTTGATTTCCCCACTTGGCATTCACTGAGGGTCGTCCTCGACGCACATCGGCGTTGTCAATGATGTCATCGTGAACCAGGGTGGCCACGTGAATCAGTTCAACGACCACACCCAAGGCGATGGCCGGCTCACCCTCAAATCCACAAAGCTTTGAGGAAAGAAGTAAAAAAATGGGGCGGAAGCGCTTACCTCCACTGTTGTGAAGATACTTGTTGATGTCATTTACAAGGGGAAAAGCCGATTTGGCACTTTTCTTTAACCCAACTTCTATTTTTTGCAGGTCACTCTCAAGCAGCCTAAAAATATCATTGGGTGTGAGGGACACATCAGAGGCTGTTTTCATGCGTTTTTGTCCGCGCTAATATACCAATTCAGCTGACAGCTGACAACAGACCGTAGGGTTGAAGGGCTCACAGCTTGAAAAACAGTCGCTCGAAGTTGGCCTTCGTAATGGCAGCGATTTCTTCTGTGGATTTCCCGCGCACTTGAGCAAGCATTTCGGCCACCTTCACCACGAAGGCCGGCTCGTTGCGCTTGCCCCGAAAGGGGACTGGTGCAAGATAGGGGGAGTCAGTCTCAATGAGCAATCGATCAAGAGGAACTCTGCGTGCAACCTCTCTGAGTTCATCCACCTTGTCAAAGGTGAGGATTCCACTGAAGGAGATATGAAATCCAAGGCGCAGGCAGCGTTCCGCGATCTTAAGGCCAGCCGTAAAGGAGTGCAGCACCCCGCCAGGGCCTTCTGAAAACTCTTCTTCCAGGATCTGGCAGGTCTCTTCCTCCGCCTCTCTGCTATGGATGATGACTGGTTTATTGGCTAGACGAGCCCGCCGGAGTTGCTGCCTGAAGGATTCAATTTGTTGAGCACGGGGAGAGTTCTCGTAATGAAAATCCAAACCAATTTCTCCCCAGCCAAGGATGTTGGGGTGCTCCATAAGCGGCTGAATCTCCTCTCCCAGCTCGTCTTGATAAAACCGGGCGTCATGCGGGTGAACACCAATTCCGCCATACACGCCTTTATGGTCCTCCAGGAGTTGCATGAATACGCAGATGCTGTGCATGCTTTCACGCACACAGCCAATCGTCAAAATGGTGGTGAGACCTGCTTCGGTTGCTCTCTCGAGCACATCTCCCAAGTCAGGTTCAAAATCGGGAGAATCGAGGTGAGCGTGAGAATCGACGAACATTATTTCAGTCTTGCACCCAGCCTAACCGGCTCAGTAAAGGTGACAAGAACTGGTTTACCTTCGTCAGAAGCTGCAACAATCATTCCGTCTGATTGAACACCCATGAGCTTGGCAGGCCTCAAATTGGTGACGACTGCAACAAAACGGCCCGGTAAGCTTTCAGCAGAGTACTCCTTGCCGATGCCTGCCACTATCTGACGCACTTCTGATCCAATGTCGACCTGCATCTTTAGTAACTTCTCTGATTGGGGGATTCTCTCTGCCGAAAGGATCTTTCCAACCCTCATCTCGACCTTGGCGAACTCTTTTATCTGGATTCTCTCCTCTAGTGAGATCGCCTTCGCACCCTCCTTTTCCGGAGCAGCAGTCTCTCTGTGTCGTTTTCTTTCTCTGACACGGCTCATAAACTCGTCTGGATCGAGACGCGGGTAGACCGCATCAATTTTACCGATCGCCGCACCCTTCTTTAACCCTCCCCAGCTCAGGTTAGTAATCTTCAGGTCTTCAATGGCTTTGGAGATCCCAAGTTGCTTGAGAATCGACGCGGCGCCGGCCGGGATAATGGGAGCCAGCAAAATAGCAATGATCCGAAGTGCCTCTGCCGAATGATACAGAATGGTTCCAATCCGGCCTTCCTTCAGAGGATCCCGCGCCAGTGCCCATGGCTCATTAGCGACAATGTATTTATTGACAAGGGCAATCAATTCCCAAACGTTATCAATGGCCTTATTGATTTGCAGGCTGTCAAAGTTCTTTCGATAGAGATCAATAGTTTCGGTACTGAACTCCTTCAGCTCCTCATCCCTGCCTTCAGCTTCTCCACACTCGGGAATCTTTCCCTGGGAGTAATTGTCAATCATCTTGAGCGTGCGACTGGCCAGGTTTCCCAAATCGTTGGCCAGATCGCTGTTCACTCGCGTCAACAGAAGATCATAGGAAAAGTTTCCATCAGCACCTACGGCGATTTCTCGAAGTAAGAAGTACTTGACGTAATCTGGTTGCGTTAGCTCCATTAGCTCCTCTGCTGTGATGGTATTGCCCCGGGACTTAGACATTTTCTGGCCCTCTGCCGTCCACCAGCCATTGACCAGGATGTGGCGTGGAGGTTCGAGCCCAGCAGCAATCAAAAATGCCGGCCAATAGACGGCGTGAAAGCGCAGAATATCTTTGCCAATCAGTTGCACGTCTGCGGGCCAATAGCGTCCAAATTTCTTGGATTGGCCCCCAAAACCGATTCCAGAAAGGTAACCTGTGAGGGCATCAAACCAGACGTAAAAGATGTGCTTTTCATCTCCGGGCACGGGAATCCCCCACCTAAAGGAGGTTCGGCTGATGCTCAAATCTTTGAGACCTCCCTTGACGAAACTAACAATCTCGTTCATCCGGGTTGCGGGGATGACAAACTTTGGATTGTCATCGTAAAAGTTCAGAAGTTTTTCCTGAAAGGCTGAAAGCTTGAAGAAGTAACTCTTCTCTGTCATGAACTCGGTAGAACGCCCGCAGTCGGGGCAGGTCTTTTTATTCTCGGGTACGTAGGCCTCACAATTGACGCAGTAATGACCACTGTATTCGCCGAGATAGATGAAATTGTTCTTTTGGATTCTCTTAAAAATCTCCACCACGGCCTTGCGATGTCGTTTTTGTGTTGTTCGGATAAACTCATCGAAACTCAGACCAAAGCCTCTCCACGCCTCCTCAAAGGCGGTCGCATAAGTGTTGGTGAGCTCTTGAGGGGTCATCCCCTGTTGGCGGGCTGCTCTTTCGATCTTTAACCCGTGCTCATCGGTGCCTGTTAAGGAGCAGACTTTCAGACCACACATCCTCTTGTAGCGGGCTATCGCATCGGCCACGACACACGTGTAGGTGTGCCCCACGTGGGGAAGTCCATTGACGTAATAAAGCGGAGTTGTCAAATAGAAAGTGTTACTCATCGCCTTTTATCAATGATCTGTTCGATCACTTTTTGTCGCACTGTTTTCAAAGGAATATCTGCTCTTTCGGCAATTGCCTTCAAATCCTCATATTCGGGTGCGATAGTCACAATTTCTCCCTTGAACCGTGCTATTTTTACTCCCACTCTTCCATATTCCGTCTCGATCTCCTCTACCTCACGATCCAAGATCCATCTTCTCCACGGACTCCATCGGACGCCTAGTGTCGTCGTTTCACGGAAGATCAGCTCCGCCACCCGCTCCCGATCCGCTTGTCGGCAAAGAACAGAAAGCTTCAGTGCGGGCCGATTCTTCTTCATGTGCACGGGGGTATAGTACACGTCTAGGGCTCCCTTCTTTAAGGCCAACTCCAAAAAATGGCCAAACATCTGTGCATCCATGTCGTCAATGTTAGCCTCCAGCAGATAAACTTCCTCTTCTTTCCATGCTTCACTTCGCGGCCCAGCGGTTTCTGCAGGCAGGTCCAATTCCAGTCCCAAGAGCAATCTTAGCATGTTGGGGATCTCTTCAAATTCTTTGTCGCCGACGCCGAACCCCCATTTTTGGTAACGGGAGACCGGAGGAGTATTGTTCTTTTCCACTAATGTGGTCACGATGGCGGCTCCCGTGGGCGTTGTCAGCTCTCCCTGGACTTTACCCACCAAGACAGGGAATCCCTTAACCAACTCAGCAGTCGCAGGGGTGGGAACAGGCCAGGTACCGTGGGAGAAAGTGACGGTTCCACTACCCAAATTCAGAGGGGCACTGTAGAAGAGTTCCACTTCAAAATACTTGAAACCAATACAGGCTCCCAGAACATCCACAATGGCATCAACGGCTCCTACTTCATGAAAATGCACTTTTTCAAGGGAAGTCTGATGGACTTTCGCTTCAGCCTGTGCGAGCCGTCGGAAAATAGCGACTGCCTTGTGCTTGACCCAAGGATCTAGCTGAGCTTCCTCAATCAGACGCTGGATCTGTGTGAAACCTCTTCCCCGGTGGTCCTCGTGGTGGTGATGATGATTAGGGGGTACGTTCACCCCCACCTGAAAGTTGATACCACGGATACCTTGGCGTTCAACCCTTTCCGCCGCCAGCTCATATCCCCCCAGCTTCAACTTGGCAAGTTCTTCCTTCAGGTGTTCCAGCGGAAGCCCAAGATCAACCAGGGCTCCCAGAATCATGTCGCCACTGACTCCATTGAAGGCGTCGAAATAGAGCAGTCGTTTCATGATTGTCGTGCTTTCGTGAATTCGTGCGTTGGTGCTTTCGTGATTTCGTGCCGTCGTGCGGTCGTGCTTTCGTCTCTTCGTGCTGTGGTGCTGTCGTGCTGTGGTGCTGTCCTGCGTCTGTGTGTCGCGCGTTCGTGCTTCGCTGCCTCAGTGCTCTAGCCCCGCATTTCTCACTATACTTTAGATTCTTTTTAGGTGCCACTTCACCTCTCCTTCAGCAACTGGGGCCTCACAAAGCACCAAACGCACCACAGCAGGACAGCACCACAGCACGAAGAGACGCTCTTTGCCCTCCGCACACCCGTTCGCTTATCATTAACTTCGAATGTTTCTCAAGCGAATCGAGCAGACGGAAAGACACCTAAGGCATTTTATCGCGCAGTACTTCGCAGTGGAACTGGAACGGCTTACCGTGGAGATCCCCCCGAGAATTGAATTCGGGGACTTGGCCTTTCCCTTCCCTTTCGAACTGGCGAAAACGCTTGGCAGATCTCCCCGTCAAATCGCCACAGAATTGGTAGAGAAAATTAAGACTCCTCCCCAGGTTGAGCGATTCGTGGCTGCTGGTGCCGGCTACGTCAATGTTTTCTTTGAACGCATCTCCTTTTTCAAAGATCTCTACAGCTGGCTTCACAATCCATTCCCCGAGCCAACAGGAGAAAAGATCATTGTGGAGCACACCAATATCAATCCCAACAAGGCTGCGCACATAGGTCATCTTAGAAATGCAGCTCTTGGAGACACCTTTGTTCGATTGCTGCGCGCCTGTGGTCGCAAGGTTGAGGTTCAAAATTACATTGATAATACGGGTGTCCAGGTAGCCGATGTGGTTGTCGGTTTTCGGCAATTGCACAAGATGTCCCTCAAGCAGATCAAATCCATTGGGGAACCTTTTGACCACTATTGCTGGGACCTGTACGCGCAGGTTTACCAATGGTACAGTCAGGATAAATCTCGTCTTCACTACCGTGAGCGGACCCTGAAAGAAATTGAGGGCGCTCAGGAACCCACCAGCCAGCTCGCGGAGTACATTTCGATGCGAATTGTTCTTGCCCATTTAAAAACAATGCTCCGCATCGGAGTGCGATACCAGGTCTTGCCCCGCGAGAGTGAGATCCTGCGCTTAAAGTTCTGGGAAGAGTCCTTCCAACAACTAAAGGAGAAAAAGGCGATCCTCTATAGAGACGATGGCCCCCAAGAAGGATGTTGGGTGATGCGCCTACCTGGGGAAAATGGCGACTCTGTAGACGAGAAGATCATTGTACGGAGCAATGGCACCGTAACCTATGTGGGAAAGGATATTGCCTACCAGCTGTGGAAGTTTGGCCTTTTGGGAAAGACTTTTCATTACCGTCCTTTTTGCCGGTATCAAGATGGCGAAATTGTTCTACATGAGGATCAGGTGCCCGATGACGACACCGTTTGGTTGACGACAATACAACCGTCCCCGTACAAGGATCCCGACTTCGGGCAGGGCAACAGCGTCTACAACGTCATCGATGTACGTCAATCTTATCTGCAGCGAGTGGTGGTTGAGGGTCTGCGAAGACTTGGATTTGCTGAGCAAGCGGATCATTCCGTCCACTTTGCTTATGAAATGGTGGCTCTTTCCCCCACGTGCTGTTCGGAACTGGGTATTGAATTGTCAGAGGAGGAGCAAAAGAAACCCTACGTGGAAGTCTCGGGACGCAAAGGATTGGGCGTAAAGGCTGACGACCTTATCAACAAGCTAGTCGAAAAATCACTTGAAGAGGTCAATGCCCGTCAGAAAGATCTCCCTTTGGAAAAGCGAAAAGAGATCGCCCATCAAATCGCCATTGGGGCACTGCGCTACTTCCTTCTGAAGTATACACGCAGTTCAGTAATTGCCTTTGACTTCACGGAAGCACTCAGTTTCGAGGGGGAAACGGGACCTTACTTGCAGTATTCGGTGGTCCGGGCCAACAACATTTTTCGCAAGCTGGAAGCTAGTGATCCACAGTGGGACATTTCAGTCTGGGAAGACAATTGTGAGAGGATGTGGGAGGAGCCGAATTCAATCGCCGAGCTGATGGACGACAATCAAGTGTGGAGTCTTTTGCTTCAAGTGGCCCGTCTGGAAGAGAGCATTCACCAAACTGCTCGGAGCATGGAGATCTCTTATTTGGCCAAGCACGCGTTCAACTTGGCCCAACAATTTAACCTCTTCTACCACAAGTACCATATCCTCTCTGAAAGGGATCCTATCAAGAAATGTTTTTATCTCACCGTGGCCGATGCGGCGCGCCGGGGACTTTTCAAGACCCTCGATTTACTCGGAATACAGGTACCTGAGAGAATGTAACCATGCCATTTCTTTTTGCGACCTTATTTCTGACAGCAAATCTTTCCAATCCGCTCCAAGCGGAACAGGAAGTAGATTTTTGTCTGCATGATGTGCTCACCGCCCGCGAATTTCAGAAATATCAAAGTAAGCCCAAGTACCGTGATCGGATAGATCTTTTCAAAAATGCTTTCGATCGTCGTGCCAATCTTTTGCGAAGGTACGTACAACGAAAGGAAATGGAGAAAACCGCTGACTTGCTGCGGAAGCTTCACGCGCTCTCTCATTACGCCGCCGAAGAATCCTCCAATGTGAAAAACCCAAAGGATCTTCGTTCAAGACAGGTCAAGAAACTAGAGATCCGTCTTCGCAAGCTGATTGAGACCATGAACGACCTGAAATCCACAGCACCTTTCGAGTATCAAGATGATTTTGAAATCACAGCGCAAGCCCTGCAAGACTTGAGAAAAACTTTGCTGACACAAATATTTGGCAAGGCGATGGCGGCACTCAAGAGCACCCGCAGGGAACCGAAAAGAGGGACGATCGACCTGCTGACATCCCTGCACTCCCCAGCCTCGGAGACGTCAGTTGAAACCCGCTCACGTCATCTGCAGTCGAGCGATCGTTTTACTGATGAAGAGTACGTAAAGATCCAGGAAAATCAACGACTGGACAAAAGAGTGGAGGTCTTCTTAGAAATCGCCCACAGCCGTCTCGAGGAGATCCGGCGAAGAAGGGAAAACAAAGAATGGGAAAAAGACGAGGAAAACCCCCTGGAATTCTACACTTATCGGGACATGGTTCATGCTTACCAAAAGGCGATTGACGCGATTATGATCAACATCGATGAAAAAGCCATTTACAAGATCGCCTCTGAAAAGGACATCCGCAACTCCCTCAAAAAACTCTACAAGAGGATTCAAGAGTTCATCCCCCAGCTAGAACCGATCAAACAACTGGCGATCGATCTCCAGGATGAGGCCCTGTATAAAGAGCTCATCAAAGCTCAAGAGACGTCGATCATCGCCCAAAAAGGGGCTCTCTACGGTCTGGGCGCGCCGGAGCAATAGGAGAGGCCATCATGCCGCGTGTCGTCGCCCTAGGAACCGCCGTACCTCCCTTCTGTTTTGACCAACAGGACATCCAACAATCGGCCCGGCAGCATTTTGAAGAAGACCTCGAGAAGATGGAAAGGCTCATTTCCGTTTTTAACAACGTTCAAGTTCAACGGAGGTTTTTTTCTGTTCCATTGGAGTGGTTTAGCTGCGACCACACATTCTCGGAAAAGAACGACGAATACATCCGCTGGGCAGAGAGATTGAGCATTGAAGCCATTGAGCGTTGCCTGGCAAAGGCCGGCCTTAGTCCTGAGCATGTGGATCACCTGATCTTCGTCTCCACCAGTGGAATGTCTACGCCCAGCATTGATGCTCGCATCATCAATCGATTGGGCTTTCGCAACTCCACGAAACGTACGCCCATTTTTGGGTTGGGATGTGCCGGCGGAGCAGCCGGACTTTCACGCTGCAGCGACCTGGCGAAGGGAGCACCGGACCAACGTATTCTTCTCGTCTCGGTGGAGTTATCTTCGCTCACTTTTCAATCCAAGGATTACCGTAAGAGCAACTTTGTGGCGTCTGCGCTCTTTTCGGACGGAGCAGCCGCGGTTTTGGTCTGTGGCGACTCCTGTCCCGAGGACGGAGCTCAGGTAGTAGATAGCCTGAGCACACTGTGGCCCGACACGCTTGATGTCATGGGATGGGATTTCAGTGAAGCAGGGCTCAGTGTCATTTTTTCTCGAAGCATTCCTTCCATTATCAACAAATATGCCCAAGCAAACATCGAGGAATTTTTAAAGCGAAACCAGACCACCTTGAAGGACCTCTCTCACTATGTGATCCATCCGGGGGGCGCCAAGATACTTGTTGCCTTCCAGGAATCACTGGGGCTCACACAAGAGATGTTGGAGTCCAGCTATTTCGTTTTGGAAAACTACGGAAATATGTCAAGCCCAACCGTGCTATTCATTTTGGAGCATCTAACCCGGAAAGCGCCTCCAAAGAAAGGTGACTATGGGCTGTGCGCAGCTTTCGGACCCGGCTTCAGTTCTGAACTCATCCTCCTGAGATGGTGAGCCCTTCCAGGTTCCAGGTTTCAGGTTTCAGGTTTCAAGTTTCAAGTTCCAAGTTGCAGGTTGCAAGCTGAGGGTTGAAGTCGATTGGAAGATCCCCAAGAGACCTGAAACTTGAAACCTGGACCCATCTAACGCCCCTGCAGCAGCCTTTCTATTTCCCGCTGTACCCAGCTAATCCCGGCCGCGCCACTTACTCCTGTCCTGAAAACCGCTTCAAAGTTGGATTCATCGATTCCTCCCACGGCGACAACTGGCGTATACAGCATCTGCACCGCCTCGCGCAGGGCCGGGGTTCCTAAAGGAGGCCTATCCGATTCCTTGGAGAGAGGATCGAAGATTGGACCCAAGAGGATGTAATCAACTCCCTTGCTCTCAACCATTTCTGCTTCCCGCAGCGTATGGACTGATTTTCCCAATAGAAACTGCTTCGCTGCAAACTGATCTCTGGCCTTCCTGGCATCCCCGACATCTTGACTGGAGGTCAAGTGAGTACCACTAGCCCCTTCTTCGAGGGCCACTTCAAACAAGGAGTTCACTAGGAACAGCTTTCCGGTCTGTCGGGCCAAGCGGACCCCACTTCGAATGAACACGCGGTTCCTTTCAACCGATAGGTCCTTCTCACGCCACTGCAGGATGTGAGCTCGAGTCTGGAACAGTAATTCCAAGTAATCGAACGGATCCAGTTGAGGAAAGGCAAGGCGGTCTGAAATACCATACAGTACCGGGGGCTGGAGGTTACGCTTTTCTAAAATATTGTTGAAAGTGAGCAATTTCCCAAACTCCCAGCATGAGATTTGCCAAGCCCAATCCGGAAACGGCCCCACGGAAGAAATTGTTGAGAAACACGAATCTGAGATAAGGAGAGTACTCCAAAAGGAGATTCTGCTCCCACAGACGCATCCAGGGAAAGATGACTAGAAATATCCCTACTTCAAAGCAGTATAAAATATAGATAACAAACAGGATTTTGTTAATCATGGGGTGGGATTGGGGTGCTGGAGCGTGTCCAGCTACCTCAGTTCTTTTATCCGGGCCGCCTTACCTTTCCGCTCTCGCAGATAGTAGAGCTTGGCACGCCGCACCCGTCCTCTTCTAATTACCTCGATGCTATCAACCGTCGGCGAATGCAGGGGGAAAGTACGCTCAACCCCATACCCGAAGGAGACCTTGCGCACCCTGAACGTAGAACCTAGCCCCCTTCTCTTGATCGCAATGACTACACCCTCAAACGCCTGAATCCGGAACTTGTCCCCTTCTTTGATTTTCACATTAACTCGAACAGTATCTCCCGCCTTGAAATTGGGAATTTCCCGGCTCATATATTTCTGCTCAACTTTGTCCACCAGGTTCATTTCGCACCACTAATTCTTTCACTTACATCAGATTTTTGGCTTATCTCTTCTTCCAGCAGATCAGGCCTCCGTTGTCGAGTTCGTCTCAGTGCCTCCCGCCGCCTCCATCCCTGGATTTCCCGATGATCACCGGAGAGAAGCACTTCAGGCACTTTCCACCTTCGAAACTGCGCGGGGCGAGTATAGTGTGGAAAATCAAGCAGGCCTTCCATAAAGGACTCCTCCAAAATGGAAATTCCCTTCCCCACTACACCGGGAACCAAGCGGCAAACTGCATCGATAATGAGAAGCGCTGCGAACTCCCCTCCTGAAAGAACAAAATCACCTACTGAAATTTCCTCATCAGCCAGATAGTCGGCCACACGTTGATCCACTCCTTCGTAGCGCCCGCAAATCAGAATCAAATGAGCCTTTAAAGATAACTCCTTTGCCTTGTTCTGATCAAATCGCTTCCCCTGCGGCGAGAGTAAAATAATGTGTCCGCCGTTCCCAGATTCCCGTTGACAATGCTCCACTGCCCTGAAAATCGGTTCCGGTTTCAATACCATCCCTTCTCCCCCGCCGTAGGGCCGATCGTCTACCGTTCCGCGTTTGTCATCGGCAAATTCTCGCAGATCTATCACTTTGGTCTTTACCAACCCCTTTTTCCCGGCCTGATCGGTCATTCCAAACTCAAAAATGCCACCGAATAGATCGGGAAAGATGGTAACGATGTTGATCAACATAGCAGAAGGAGCCGGGAGCCCGGAGCCAGGAGCCAGAATTCAGAATTCAGAATCCAGAATCCAGAATCCAGAAGGCTGATCGCTGACCCGCTGACCACCTGACGAACAACCTAAAGCTCAACAACCGACAACTCAGAACTCAAAACTCACAACTCATAACTGAAAACTGACAGCTCAAAAGCTCGTTAGCTGATTGCTAAAATCCGTGTGATCCGTGATCACAAATCGGCGGCCAGTCCCGGAGGAAGGCTAACCTCGATTATTTTCTTTTCAACATCGACTCTAACAATAAACTTCCGCACCAGGGGGACCATAAACTCCTTTCCATTCCGCTTTGTCACCACTAAGTTGCAGCCCGCCGCGCCGGTTTCAAAAATTCCAGTCACGGTACCCAGGAATTCTCCACTTTCGAGGATATTGCATCCAAGCAGATCAGAATGGTAGTAGCTGTCCTCTGGAAGCAGAACGCGCTGGTCTTCTGGAATCTGAACGTCGCCGCCAATGAGCTCCTGAATCTCTTCAGGGCGATCACGCCCACGGAACTTCAGGATGACTCGGCCTTTATGTAACCAGTGTTTTTCGAGCTCTTCCCAGTACTCCTTGCCGGAATTGGAAATATGAACCTTACGGAGAAGAGAAAAACGCTCGGGGAAATCAGTTAAAAGTTCTGCTGCAACTTCGCCCCGAACTCCGCGTTTTTTGACGATTCGGGCGATGCTGACAAAACGATCCAACTATTCTAGAATCTCCAAGACAAACCGCTTGCGCAGCTTCATCCCTGAAGCGCCTAGAAGGGTTCGGATAGCGCGGGCCGTACGACCCTGTTTCCCGATTACTTTCCCGAGATCCGACTGAGCCACTCTCAACTCAAGCACCGTTGTTTGTTCGCCTGCTACTTCAGATACACTGACTTCATCAGGATTGTCCACCAAAGCTTTCGCGATCATTTCGATTAGCTCTTTCATATCTCCTCCTGTGACATTGAACTTGGATATCAGAATACCCAAACCACCTCGAGCACGTCTCGTGCCTCGGGCTCGGCAGAGTCACCCGAGGACCAGCAATAAACGAGACGCGTAAACACCTGATCTCCTTGCGTTATGTCGACTGCCTAACTTTATTGATTAAGGCTCTTACAGTCTGCGACGCCTGTGCACCCCGTTTCACCCAATAGTCGATGCGGTCCAGATCCAAATTCAATCGGACGGGTTTCAGAGCGGGGTTGTAATAACCAACTATCTCGACAAATCGCCCATCTCTGGCACGACTCCTTTCCGCGACCACAACCCGATAATGAGGATCTTTCTTTGCTCCGTGGCGACTTAAACGAATTCTCAACAACGATCAATCTCCATGCGACCAAACATTGTATCAGAGAGCTGCTAAATCGGAAAGTTCAATTTAGGTAACCCTTTGGCACGAAAGCCTTTAGTGATCTGCTTCATCATCTTCTTTGTTTGAACATATTGCTTCAGTAGACGGTTCACCTCGGAAACGGGCCTTCCGCTGCCGCTCGCAATTCTCTTACGCCGGGAGGCATTGATGATCTTGTAATTGGTCCTCTCCCTCCAAGTCATGGAATTGATAATTGCCTCCAGATGAGCCAATTGCTTCTCATCAACTTTAATTCTTCCCAATCCCTTTAGGAAACCAACTTGGGGAAGCATCCCCAACACTTGTTCCAAGGGACCTAGCCGGCGTATCTGCCGAACCTGATTTCGAAAGTCTTCCAGGGTGAACTCATCGCGCTGCAACTTTTGAAGCATCTCCTCGGCTTTGTCTTCATCCACCACTTCTTCAGCTTTCTCAATTAGGCTGAGCACATCACCCATCCCCAGTATGCGGTTAGCCATACGATCCGGATGAAAGAGTTCTAGCGCATCATATTTCTCTCCAACACCGATAAACTTGATTGGCTTCCCCGTTACCCTCTGAATTGAAAGTGCGGCTCCACCCCGTGCATCGCCGTCCATCTTAGTTAGGATCACCCCGGAGAGATCCAAGCGCTGGTTGAACTCTTGTGCGGAATTCACTGCATCCTGGCCCGTCATGGCATCTGCCACCATCAAGATTTCCGTGGCCTTCACCTCTTCTCGAATTCTCTCCAGCTCTGTCATCAGTTCTTCATCAATATGCAGCCGTCCAGCCGTGTCAAGCAGCAGCACGTCGAAACCCATGTTACGCGCGTGCCGCAAGGCCATCTTCGCCAGTTCTACAGGGTCATCACCTTTCTCCACATAAACCGGAATATCAATATCCCGTGCGATGACCGAGAGCTGTTCAATGGCCGCAGGACGGTAGACGTCTGTCGAGACCACTAAGGGTTGGTGTCCCCTCTGACTCAACCACAGAGCCAGCTTTCCGGTCGTTGTCGTTTTTCCACTCCCCTGCAGACCAACCATTAAGATTACACTGGGTGGAACCTTGGAAAACCCCAGACCCACTGTCTGGCGCCCGAAGAGTTCTATTAGTTCATCGCGAACAATTTTCACCACCTGTTGGCCCGGCGTCAGGCTGCGAAGTACCTCTTGGCCCAGAGCCTTCTCCTTGACTCGGGATACGAACTCTTTGACCACTTTGAAGTGAACATCTGCTTCCAGGAGCGCAATTCGGATTTCTCGCATTGACTCCTCGACGTGGCGTTCAGAGATGCGCCCCTCACCTTTCAGGTCTCGGAGAATTTTCTGTAACTTTGTTG
>JALLOM010000360.1 GCA_027717865.1 Acidobacteria bacterium AH-259-O06
TTTTGGCTCCAAAAGTATGTTAGCCCAGCCGCTTTTGAAAACGGAAGGTGCTGACGCCGAGAATGAACCCTCCCATTATGACTAAAGCCAGGACGTTGGGCCATAGCTGCAGAAAACCCGCTCCCCGCAAAACGATACCCCTCATGATTTCAATAAAGTAGGTCGCAGGGATGAAGTAGGCTACCCACTGCATCACCACTGGCATCGACCCTCGTGGAAACATGAAGCCAGACAAAAGGATCGAAGGCAAAATGACGAAGTAGGCCATCTGCATTGCCTGGACCTGATTCTTCGCGATGGTGGAAATAAGGAGGCCAATTCCTAAGGCGGTAAACAAGAATGGGATGGTCGTAAGCAAGAGCAACAAAAGATTTCCACTGATGGGCACCAGAAAGATGATGCGCATGATGACGAGGACGCTGCACATCTCAAGGAAGGAAATGACACAATAGGGAGTCAACTTTCCCAGCATCAATCCTAACGGTTTTATCGGTGTCACCAGGAGTTGTTCCAAAGTGCCGCGCTCGCGCTCGCGCACGACCGAGAAGGCCGTCAGGAAGGTGGTAATGATCTGCAAAATAATGGCAATCAAGCCGGGGACCATGAAATTGGCGCTGCGCATGTCGGGGTTGAAGAGCATCTTGGGCCGGACCTCAATCGGCAGCATCTTGGCTTGAGCAAACTGATTGAGCGCCAATTGTTGGAGTGAGCGTCTCAATCCTACGGCTGTGGAGGCGTTCATCGCTCGTGAAGCGATTGATGAGTCAGAACCATCAATTAAGACCAACACTGTAGCCTGCCGTCCATTAAGAATATGCTTTGAGTAATCGGGAGGAATCTTTATGCCGACTTTGACCCGCCCGGAGATGATCAAGTCATTGAGTTCGCGGTCCGATTCTGCAAAACGCACGATCTCGAAGTAATCGGTGTTGGTAAAAGCATCGAGAATTTCACGACTGGCCCGGCTCTTGTCCAGATTGTAAACGGCGGTTCTGATGTTGCGTACGTTCGTGTCGATGGCATAGCCAAACATCAGGAGCTGAAACATGGGCAAGACCAAGATCAAGAACAGCGCGAAAGTATCGCGGCGGATCTGGATGGTCTCTTTGTGAAGTACTGCGGCGAATCCTCGAAATATGCTCATCCTGGTGAGACTGCTGCCTTTCGCCTCTCGGCCTGTATTTTTCGGGTAAGGGTAACGAACACATCTTCTAGAGAAGGGTCGACCTCACGGGTTTCGATGCTTCCCATCCCCGCCTCGGCCAGCGTCTCCCGAACGCGCTTTAAGTTGATATGGGCATCTATGAGCAGGTGGATAAGCTGCCCAAAGATCGTGGCATCCCGAACATAGGGTGCCCGGCGCATAACCTCCAGGCCCGACGTAATATGATCGCATTTGACCTCGATTCGTCGAGTCCCCTCCGGAGTCACATCGGGCAGCTGCTTCAGCTCGCTGGGTTGACCCCTGACGATCAAATGGGACATATAAATGTAGCCGACACTCGTACAGCGTTCCGCTTCGTCCATGTAATGGGTGGTGACGAAAAGAGTGCGGCCTTGGCTGGAGAATTCGAAAAACAGATCCCATAGTTCACGGCGAGCCACGGGGTCGATTCCGGCAGTGGGCTCATCTAGAAACATCACCTTTGGCTCATGCAAAATGGCCACCGCCAGTGCCAGTCGCTGTTTCCAGCCCCCAGATAGGGTTGCGGCAAGCTGATGTTGACGTTCTTCCAGCTGGAGCATCTGAAGAACTTCCTCGCGCCGCCGCTTTAATCGCTCCCCTTGCAAACCATAGACTTTCCCGTAGAAGGTGATATTTTCCAAAACCGTCAGGTCCGGGTAAAGGCTAAACTGCTGCGACATATATCCGGTGTTTTCCCGGATCTTGTCCGATTCACGAACAATGTCAAACCCTTCCACCTGGCCTGTTCCGGCATTCGGCTGTAGAAGTCCGCACAGCAATTTGATGACCGTTGACTTACCAGATCCGTTGGGACCCAGAAAGCCGAAGATTTCGCCCTGATCAACGGAGAAGCTGACGTTATTGACAGCGGTAAGATCAGCGAATCGCTTGGTCAGGTCCTGAGCGACAATGGCGGGCATAATCTCACCTTTCCAGTGTGATGCGAACGTCCGCAGCCATCCCGGGGCGCAAGATATTGTCTCGATTCTCGATACTTACACGCACTGCAAAGACCTGGTGCTCTCGCTCGGAGCGCGTCTGAATATTGCGCGGTGTGAACTCTCCCTGCCGTGCGATGAAGGCAATCTTCCCCTCGAATTTTTCATCGGGAAAGGAATCGACCGTAATTTGCACCCGCTTCCCCAGCTGGGCCCATCCCAATTTCGTCTCTGGAATGTAGACTTGGACATAGATTTCATCCGGTTCCTGAAGCACAGCGATAGGAGACCCGGAGGCAATCAAATCTCCGGGCCGGATGTCCAGGACTTCCACGAAGGCATCGGCGGGTGCCCGTACCTCGGTCTCCGCTAGCTGAATTGCCATGGCCTTCAGTTGGGCCTGAGCTCGTTCGAGTCGGGCTTCCGCCGCTTCAATGTCTTCCCGTCGTGATCCCCGCTCCAGCAGACCAAGCCGTGCCATCGCTTCCTCGTACCGCTTCTCAGCAGCTTCAATTTCCTCAGGCCGGGTCCCTGCCAATAAGATGTCAAGCTGCTTCTGCATAGCTTTTTTCCGAGCTTCAGCACGCTCGTGGTTGGTGAGGGCATCGTCCAGCTCCTGCCGAGAGACAACACCCCTTTCGAAGAGGTCGGCAACGCGATTGAACCTGGCTCGCGCATTTCTCCAATTGCTTTGGGCATGGTCGAGCTCAGCCCCTGCCTGATCGATCTCTTCCTGGCGGGGACCTCTGCGCAGCAGTTCGAGTTGAGCCGCAGCTGCCGCGGCCGCCGCTCGAGCTTGCCTTAACTCTTCGGGGCGGAAGCCTCTGCGCAGCTTTTCCAGCTCGGCTTCGGCCTGGCGGACGGCAGCTTGAACTTCCTCCTTCTTGGCCAAAAGATCGTATGTTTCAAAGCGAACCAGAAGTTGACCGGCTTTGACCGTATCTCCCTCTTGAACCGAGACTTCACTGATTCGTCCCCCAACTCTCGATCCCACTTCGATCTGGCGGGACTCAACTGTACCTGAGAGAATGAGAACATCTCCTTCAGACTCGGCAAGCTGCAAGAATGAAGAACAGCCTGCAGCAGTGAGAAGCGCAAACAGGAGTTCTGGCAGAACAGTGTTCCGCACGCCGGGAATTCTATGGGCAGTGCGTGCTGAAGTCAACGCAACGAAGCACTCTCACAGGCTGTCGTGCCGTGGT
>JALLOM010000361.1 GCA_027717865.1 Acidobacteria bacterium AH-259-O06
AAGGATGAAGAAATCAAAGCCAGATCAAATCCCATTTCGCTTCTGTACTACTTGTGGGCATGAACTTTATGAGCACAAGGGAAGATTTGTTTGCAGGGAATGCAACACAACTGATTGTCCACCGCCTGAAGAAACTGTATAGATAGTTTGGGGGTGAGAGGCGTTGACAATCTTGCATCTCAAATGCAAAGTTGCACCTCAGTTCGATTCTGAGCACCTCCACCAAATCGTCACCTTCCGTGCCAGAGAATTCGGGGGTATAAACCGTTGTTTTCAATCATATCTCCTCCTAAAGTCTTTAAAATAATCAAGTTACCATCAGATTTGCGTCAGGGTGAAAAAAAATTCCTGAAGTGGGCACGAAATATTTTGACTGCACGTCGGTCTGTGTGGGAATCGTGTAGAATTTCGACCCCCCCTTCCCCCCTGTCTCCATAAGTGACTGAAGATGTTTGAGTTATAGGTGATCGGGGCGGGAAGGGGGCCGACGCTGGGGGTGGGTTGCTTCTGCCCCCTATTTGAGAATTGCCATCAACTGAAGAAAGAGTGTCTCCCCTCTTCAGCTCAACAGACCTTGATCGGCGAAACTGAAATAACGACCCTGTCCGATCACGATGTGATCTAAGCACCGAATACCGATCAGCTTTCCAACCTCGGCCAGTCTCTTAGTGATCTGGATATCCTCATCGCTCGGTGCGGGATCGCCGCTGGGGTGGTTGTGGATGAAGATCAATCCAGCTGTTAGGTTGGCAATAGCTGGCCGGAAGACATCCCGAGGATGCACCAGGGATGAGGTCATGGAGCCAATAGAGCAGGTGGTCATTCCCACCAGCTTATTCTTGCCGTCCAGATGGAGCACCAGGAACGTCTCCACCGGCATTTCAGCCAATCCCTTAAAGAGCTTGTAGATGTCCATGGATGAGCGAAAAGAGACACCCACAAAGGGCTGAATCTCAGCAGGCACCACCGGCGCGTCTTTGACCAACAGCTGAAATTCCTTGATCGTGTAATGCTGAGTTTGAGGGGAGTGAGTTAAACTTGGTGTAGCCATTACAACACCTCCAGAGTGTTGTGGTGGTCAGGGTCTGTTGGCAGGGTCCAAGCTGCCTTCAGGCCCGCTATCCACCGGGGTTAACGTTTCTTGCCCGTCAGTAGTGGTCTTCCTCCCAGCTTTCCATTCTCACGACTGGCGCGTTTTTTTCGCTCGCTGGTCTTTCCCTTCGACAAACTGCCCAAATAGGCAGTGAAGATCCCGAGGGGAAGTTTGCCGTGACAATGCGGGCATTGAAGCATATGGGTATAATATCCTACTTAGAGTAGGTTTGTCAACAATAAAAATCAAGTTTCTTCGCTTAAGTGGAGGAGCGTGAGGGAAGGCGATTCGGGTTTTTTCTTCCGTGGGTCCCTCAAAAACGGGCCTTTTGCCAGAGCTGAATCTGAAGTGCCATGGTGTGCTCTATAGGCTTTGAATGGATCTGCTTATACGGTTCCAGTGGATTCAAAAGTTGGAAGCTCTCTATGCGAGTTGACCAGCTATAGGCTTTGCGTGAATTCGAACCTGGCTATAGACTCAGGATGAATTTAGGCTCTATGAATCTGGCACTGAGTCTTCAGTTCTTATATTTTTTTGCGAGAGGGATAAACGGTCGGAATCTCAGGAGCTTTCACCCATGAGCAAATCTCATTTTCGGAGGTTTAAGACTCTATTCTTCGAGGAGTTTCTTTGGCGAGATGACGAAGCGGCCGAGATCGATGGAGCGAAGTTGGAGGAATTGTTCAATCAATATTTTCAATCGGGAAAGTACCCAACCCTCGACGAACTACGATCAACAGTGAGGTGCGTTGAGCTTGTCTGGGATGATTCTTTGAAGAAGTACCTGGAGCGCTACGTCCGCTACCCTCAAGATTTTGACGAGGTCACCGACTTTTTCGAGGAGAATTTGGAAGGCGCGTGTAAGCTAGCTCTGGATAAGTGCCGGCAGCAGAGCCAGTCATCGAAGCGTGCTCTCTCCGTAAAAGCGCAAGAAGAGGAGAAACCACTTCCGGCGGATGACCCAAAAGAACTGGTTCAGGAGTACACAGAACTTCAACAGAAGATCCGTGAACTTCAGAGTGAAAAACGCAAGCTTTGGGATGAAAGGGCGCGAATCCTCGCTCCGTTTCCGAGGTTGAAAATCTCCTCGGAAGAAGAGAAGTCTGTCAGTGATGCAGTGAGAGTAAGGGTGTACCATCCCAGGGGGGGCGTGGTTGAGGCCGAGTGGAAACTGCCAAGGCAAGATATGACGAAGAAGGAAGAACTTGTTCAAAAGGCCGCTAGGGAATTGTCTTTGGATTCCTTTATTAAGCTTCGAGCAATCGAAAAGGCAAAAGAACGTTTAAGTTTGATTGAATCAAAGGCCGTAATAGATGGAGTGACTTTACCGGAGGTGGAGTTTGCAGTTCATGATGAAGAAGACTTCACGTCATTCACTTTTCGTGGGAAGGAATACGTTGTGGGGGTCCGCCAAGGTAAAGCGATTAAGCTCCTTTACGAGGCACACCAGTCTGGGCATCCTGATGTTCCGATAGAAAAAATTAAAAAAGAAATGGGTTTGCCCTCCACAAGCGATCTTCGAGACAGCTTTAGAAAGGCAGGTCTTTGGAACACTTTGATTGACAGCAAGAAAAGAGGAACTCGCCGTTTGAACATTCCTGACTCACCTAGAACCCGCTAAGAAGCGGCCCCAGTTCTGACCCGATAATAACCCGCTAAATACCCTTGTAACTCCTTTAATTTCAGTTGATTAGAGTCACATTAAAATGTTATATTTCTTATCGTGCAAGACGAAAAGTTTTTAACAGCCGATGAAGCCGCCCAGATCACGGGGCTTCATCCAACCACAATCCCGGAAGCTGGCTTGGCAGAGGCGTATTCGCAGCTTCAAGGTGCTGGGCGCTTTGCGATTCAAGCGGAGGGATCTGGAGCAACTCATCGTGGAGCGGCCAGCAAAGACTAATAACAGACTTACCGTAGGAGGAGGAATGAGCTGATGAACCCAGGTCAAGTGATCACACAAAGCAGTACATATGAAATCCCACTGAATGTGCCAGAGCTGGGAGCTTTTGCCCAGCTCAATGAGCGGCTGGAGAAGTGGTTTTACCAGCCTGATCTGCAAGCCATGCGAATCGTACTGGGAACCGCCAAAGCTCACTACCTTAACATCGGCGACCCTGCTTGGTTGTTTGTCGTCGCTCCACCTGGAACAGGGAAAACCACGACGAGCATCATGTCGACATCTGGACTGCCCGAGGTTGTAACACTGGGTGATGTGAGTGAAAACACGTT
>JALLOM010000362.1 GCA_027717865.1 Acidobacteria bacterium AH-259-O06
CACAGACCAGAGATGGGCTCACAACTCAGAACTCACAACTCAGAACTCATTGCTCAGAACTCATAGCTCAACAGCTCAATAGTTGAAACCTGGAACCTGGAACCGCGTTCAAGAGAGGCGCTCAAGAAGTGCCTTGATCCCCATCGAGTGAGGGGTTCTAACAGCCACGGTGAAGCGCTCTTTGGGATCTGCTCGATGGGTCAAAGTGAAATCGTTGCCGTCAAGAAACTGGTTTAGAAATTGCGAAAGTACGGGCCGGATTTTCTGGAAGGTTTCTTCCGTATTGGGGGCGTGAAGCCGATCATTGGCCATCACCAGCAGCTCATCGGTCTTGAATTGCATCCCACCCAGTTCAGGCTCATCTTCCAGTAGCCGGCATCCTTGAAAAGTTGTTCTGAAGATGGCTTTGATGCGCTCCTGGAGCGAACCGTTAATCGGCTGCTTTCGATAATAGAAGAGCCCCAGGCGATTCTCTCCGAGGTCCATGCTGAAATTGCCTTCGTGAGCGACCAGCAAGATGCCGGGCCCCATATGGACGTGGCTGTAATCGTGAAGGTCGACAAGAAGGTGGTTTTCGACCACCTGGTTCTGGATCCAGGAGTGAAAAATCGGAATAAAGTCGCGGATTTCCACCGATGAGGAATCCTCCACGAAGAGCTTGACACCTAATCGGTGGAGTTCCACCCTTAACCTTCTCCAGCTTGTAAAGGCACCGCGCTGGCAAGCGAGGCAGCGGAAGCTCGCCGCTCCGCAATGCGACCCTGACAGGCGTGGACCGCTTCGATAAAAAGTTGCGCTTCTTCGACGGCCTGGCGGGCAGCGTCACGCGTGTGCTCCTGCGGGGGAGTCTTATGTCGCCGGAAGAGATAGTGAGCGAACTTGCCTCCGGCAAACCTATCGTGGAAAAGTTTTGTATCGTAGAAACGCTTCCGGAATTCGCTTACCAGGGTGTCCGGATCGTCTGAGACATCGAGAAACTCGGTCCTGATGAGGCCCTTAGCGCCCTGCAGCATTGCCTTGTACGCCAGTTCGTCAGCCCTGGAATAATCCCCATCATCCAATTTGACTTGGGCCTCGAAGACCATTCGCTCGGCCGCAGCCAGATCGAACTGGACTAAGGACACCACTTCGCCTGCACATTCTCCGGCAGCCATATCGCCGATGGAAAACTCACGCGGATCACCCCAGTCGGTGTAAAAAGAAGCGTCTTCCTGGTAAGGAGGAACCTTCATCAGGTCCTCCAGCATACCTCTCAATTCCTTTTTTCCGATGTGGCGGACAAAGTCCTGGAAGCTCTCCCCATCTTGTCGTTCTTTCACATAACGCTCGGTGATGCGTTCCAGGGTCTCCGGGATACGCTTGGCTGGGACAGAGCCAATGGCGAGCCCGTAGGCGCCGGCGTTTTCCACCCATTTGCCGCCGAGGACGACCTGGAAATGGGGGACTTTGTGGTTGCCGATGGTGCGGCTGGTGCCATAAAAACCGATGTCGGAGATATGGTGTTGACCGCAGGAATTGAAGCAGCCGCTGATTTTGATGCGAAGATTCTTGACGGCCTCATCGATTTCGAAAAATTTGGAAGCAAGACGTGTTCGAATCTCGGCCGCAAGACCTCGCGAGGATGCAATCCCCAGCTTGCAAGTGTCCGTACCTGGGCAGGCGGTGATGTCCACGATGGTGCCTGCGCCGAGGTCCCCTAGTCCGATCCGTTTCAATTCCCGGTAAAAGTCTGGCAGGTCGGCCTCGCTCACCCAGCGTAAGACGATGTTCTGTTCGACTGTGGTTCGAACGTTCTCTCCCGCGAATCGGCGAGCCATGTCGGCCAACTCGCGCATCTGCCAGGCCGAGATGTCTCCCAGCCGCAGGTTGATTGTGGCCACGGCATAACCCGGCTGTCTTTGGCGGTAAACATTGGTCCGGTACCATTGTTCGAAACCTTCCAGACGCTGCTCTCCGTTTAGGGACTTCGATTCTCTGAGGGGTGTTTCCCTGTACTTCGGAACGTCAGGAAGGTAGGCATTCCAGCGTGGGTCTTCCGGCATCGTTTTGCGCTCTTCGAGCACCAGTCTCCGGAACTCATCGATGCCGAGTTTGGCTACCAGGAACTTAATTCGTGCACGGGAGCGGATTTTCTTTTCTCCAAGGCGCGCGAAAACCCGTGAAATAGCCTGGGCAATGGGAAACAGTTCATCCTCTGGCAGGAACGAATCGAAGAGCTTGGCCTGATGTGGTACGGCGCCGAGGCCGCCGCCGACGTAAAGCGCGAAGCCGCGTTTTTCCTTACCGTTTTTGATGCGCTTGACTGCAATCGCGCCCATGTCGTGCATGGTCACAAGGCCGCAGGCGTGATCTTTACACCCGGAAAAAGCGATTTTAAATTTCCGGCCGAAATCCTGTACATCCGCATGTCCCAGCAAGAACCGGGAACAGGCTTTAGCGTACGGGGTCACATCAAAAACCTCATCCCGGCACACCCCTGCCAGCGGGCATGCGGTCACATTGCGCACGGAATTGCCGCACGCCTCGCGAGTGGTGATGCCGACGGCTGCCAGTCGCCTCATCAGCGACGGTGTATCGTCAATATTAACGAAGTGGAGTTGGAAATCCTGCCGGGTGGTGACGTGAAGGATACCGTCCGCGTACTCCTCGGATAGATCTGCAAGGACATCCATCTGCTCAGAAGTGAGGCCCCCGAAGGGGATTTTTATTCGCTGCATGCCCGGGGCATGCCATAGTGTTTCAGGGCCTTTCGTCAGGTCTCCGGAAGGATACTGGAGTTGCTGGGTACGAATCCCGTCGTGGCGCTGCCCGTTATCGTAACGCTGGCCATAAACACCCCGGCGCAGGCGAGTCTCAGCGAAGATCTTCTCGTCCAGCTGACCCTGCCTTCGCTGTTCCATCTGTAGCTCGAAAATGTCGATCTCCCCAGCCAAGGCGGGATCCATTTGGTCCGCAAGTTTTTCTTTCCAGGTGATCATCGAAATTTCCTCCCGTAATGAGCGGTTCGCCGGTCGCTGAGCATGTCAGGAACTTTTCTTAGCTCCAAGCACGACCGACGGCGACTGCCCACTACCTGAAAACTGGTAACTTTGAGCCAAAAACTGTGATAAATGGACCACTTCCCCAACAACCAGAAGAGCCGGAGACTTGATGCCGGCTTCAGCCGATTTGGCCACGATGCTTCGCAGCGGTGCAATGACCTGGCGTTGGATTTCCAGGGTCCCGGATTCAATCAGGGCTGCGGGCGTATCTAAAGGGCGGCCATTAAGAATTAACTGGGAGACGATGCGGCGAAGATTCCCCAGAGGCATCAATACAATAAGC
>JALLOM010000363.1 GCA_027717865.1 Acidobacteria bacterium AH-259-O06
GAATTTTCGCAAGGTGAGACTCTACATAAGGCCTTCAAATTTCTTGTGCAACTTCAGGAGGCCTAAACTGAAGAAGTCAGCTATAACTGTACCTGGACCTATCCTACATGTCAACTAGCCGAATTGCCTCATTAAAAAAGTGCCCGAAATAGATTCGTTGCCTCATATAAAAAGGTGCCCGAAATGGGATAAGAAAACGCTCCATGAAAAGGAGCGGGGAAAAGAGGTTGGATATGAGGGAACGACGGGTTTTGGTGAAAGCATTTGCGGGTGAATACCGGAAAGGAGGCAAGAAAGAGAAGGGAGCGATTCTGGAGCGATTTGTGAAGGCGAGCGGTTACGTGCGCCGCTATGCCGCCCGGCTCCTGCGCAATCAGGGACGCCGCGTGGTCTTGAGGCCCGGAGTGCGGGTGGAAGGAGACGTCACAATCCGGGTGCGGCGACGGCGAGGGCGGACTTATGGCGAAGACGTTAAAAGGGAGCTCAAGAGGATTTGGGAGATGCTGGACTATCTGTGCGGGAAGCGCCTGGTGGCGGCTTTGCCGGCGACACTGGAAGCGCTGGAACGACACGGAGAGTTGAAGATCAGCCCGGAGGTGCGCCAGAAATTACTTTCCGTGAGCGCGGCGACGATTGACCGGATGCTGGCCCCGGAGAAGAAAAAACTGCGATTGAAGGCGCGCTCGGGCACCAAGCCGGGCACCTTGCTCCGACAGCAGGTGGCGGTGAGAACGTTTGCCGATTGGGATGAGGCTCGCCCCGGTTTCGTGGAGGTGGATTTGGTGGCCCATGAAGGGGGCCAGGCGCAGGGAGACTATGCCCAAACCCTGGATCTGACGGACGTTTCGACGGGTTGGACCGAAGTGGCGGCCGTACCCAATAAAGCTCAGGTGTGGGTGTTTGAGGCGCTGGAGCGAGTGCGGCAGCAACTGCCGTTTCCGCTGCTGGGATTGGATTCGGACAACGGCAGTGAGTTCATCAACAATCATCTGTTGCGATACTGCCGGCAAGAGCAGATCACGTTTACGCGCTCGCGACCTTTCCGCAAAAACGACAACTGTTTTGTGGAACAAAAGAATTATTCGGTGGTGCGACGCTACGTCGGATACGCCCGCTATGACCGGGAAGAGGAGGTCCAGTTGCTCAACGAGTTATATGAGCGGGTACGTCTGTACGTGAACTTCTTTTTACCCTCCCAGAAACTGAAGGAGAAGGTGCGACGAGGAAGCCGAGTGCACAAACGCTATCATCGGGCCCAAACTCCGTACCAGCGGGTGTTGGCCTCGAAGGAAGTTTCGGCCCGCGATAAAAGGAAGTTACGAGCCCAATATCAAAGACTGAACCCGGCCGAACTGCACCGCCAGATCCGGGATCTTCAGGAGAAGCTCCTCTGGTTGAGTGCCAGAAAGCGGTCGGCCCGGGCGGTGGACGCTACCGGCACGGATAGAAAAGCGCCAAGCCGGAGAGGGCGAGGGTGAGCTCAGAGGTCTGCCCTGGATGCCCCCGCTGGGCCTTCCTCGAAGAGGCACCCAGGAAAATGGGGTGATCGAACGATTCAACCGAAGGCTCAAAGAGCAGAGGATGGGCGGGAAGACAGACCGAAACACGGAAGAGTTCCGATGGGCCGGAGGTGACTGTGTTGACCTCTACGATGAGCCCAGAGGTCTGCCCTGGATGCCCCCCGCTGGGTCCTCGAAGAGGCTCCCAGGAAAATGGGGTGATCGAACGATTCAACCGAAGGCTCAAAGAGCAGAGGATGGGCGGGAAGACAGACCGAAACATGGAAGAGTTCGATGGGCCGGAGGTGACTGTGTTGACCTCTACCATCGGCAGCTCAACTTTCACAGTCCGGCCCAGGCCCGCCGGCAGGCTGGCCGGGCTGAGAAGGGCTCGGTAGCCGGAGATTCGGGGGTACCTGAGTATCGGGCCGGCATGAGATCGTTGCCTGTGGGCCAATCTGGCGAAGATTTTTTCTTGAGCGAGGCCTCGAGAGTGAGAAAAAGCACTTTTGGGATTGTAACGCGTCACAATGGATTTCCTCATCGTCCCACATTGGCGTCCAGCAACTTTCTCAAGCTGCTCTAACCCTTCGGCATGCCATCGCCCCCAGCATCGAACCACGGCGGTAGACAGGGATAGGATACTTCGCTGTGTAGGCCGGGCAGGTATCCTATGCCCGCACTCCTTGAGGGGAGGGAGTTCGGGGAATCGAATCGGTTTGACCGAACCCAATTCTGGAAAATCACCGAGAATATCGTGGAAGCTTACACATCCATGCAGGTAAACTAGTGTTCAAGGAACCGGATCCGCTCTGGTGCGGTCCAGCTGGGGCTCTACCCCAGGGGGCTGCAGATCGGGCCGAGCCGGCGAGGGTGCGAGGAGGAGCTTTTAAAAAGAAAGTTTTTGCCGAGGTGCCGGGACAAGGGGGTGGTGGCGCATTTTCGTTTTCAAGGCTTCAGAGGCACGGGAGGGGGCGTGTGGAAGAAGCCACTCAGGAGGGTGTAGGAAATTGAGTGGAAAGATTCGACTCAAACGCGCGAGTGGCTGGTTTGCGGCCGGCAGGGAGTGGCAGCAGGCTCTCGAGCGGCTCTCGGACGGGGCCTTCAAGCTGTTTGTCTATGTCTCACTCCAAGCCGAGCGGGGGAGCCGGCGCCTGAGCTTTCATCAGCGCGAGCTGGCCCAGGCTTTGGGAAAATCGCGCCGTTCCATCCAGAGCTACCTGGAAGAACTAGTGGAAAAGCGAGTCTGCCGGATCCTCTCGGCCCGCAATCAATATACGAGCGGTGTGGTGGAAATCCGTCCCGAGTATTGGCCCTATGTGAGCGAGCACATGAGCGCCGCAGAAGATCCCTGCCTGGATGAAGACACTTATGTGGGAGCGGTGGGCAAAATGTTTTTATCCCAGCCTTGCGTCCGTTCGGCTTATTCAGCCGCCGATCGCCGGCTGGCCCGGGCCTGGTTTGGGGCCGGCGTCAGCTTGACGCTCCTCGAGCAGGCCATTCTGCTGGGGTGCGGCCGCAAGTACGTCTCCTGGCTCAACGCTCAGCCGAGCGAACCGATCGGGAGTTTGGCTTTCTTTAAACCGCTCCTGGAGGAAATCTCCGGGTTTGAGCTGTCGCTCGAATACCAGAGCTTTAATCGCTACCAGACGGAAAAATACAAAGTGAAGTGGCTGGCTGCCGCGGCCTCGCCGAGGTCCTCGAAGGCGGCCCCTGCCGGCGCAAAAGTTGCGCAGGCAAAAGCCGCACGCAACACAGAGACGAGATGATGTGGTTAAATCTTTCGGGCACTTTTTATATGAGGCAACGAATCGCCTTTCG
>JALLOM010000364.1 GCA_027717865.1 Acidobacteria bacterium AH-259-O06
GGACAGCCAGATCGAAGCTGACGAATCCATCGCCCCGCAGGGTGTTTCGGCCGAGGTTACCGAATGTAAAGCGCTCCGGTACAGCAAATGGATATGACACTTTTCTTCCAGCTACTCGGACGACAACTCGACGGTCAGGACTTGATCGTTGGAGTTCGCACCCTCTCCCAGTGTCCACTGGTACTGCGTCGGCTCTCATCCTCTGCTGGGTGATCTCCAAGAAGGAGACAGGCTTCGAGGCCGGGGCATCCAGGAGGAGCTGTTTCCCTACTCCGAAGGCCGGACACTGGGACGTTTTCCGGATGGGTCAGCCGCCGTGACGGCTGCCAGTTAGGGCCAAGGAACCGCCATTGCCATAGGATCTTTCCTGGGCAGGGCGAATGCCCAGGAGCCCGACGAGAACACGCAAGCTTTGTTTGCGAGCATTGCCGAAGCGGTCGGGGTAAAAGTTCCGGTGGAGATGTCCGGCCTTCCCAAAGATGTTTTCGTTGAGGTGCGGCTATTGGAATCGGAAGGGGCAAATCTCCTGTTCATCTTCAATCACAGCGATCAGAAGCTAAGGCCGGCCTTTTTGATGACAACTTCCTGATTCACGCTGACGTTTTCCAAGCGCGTGATGCCGCCTCCGGGCCAGTGGACTTCGATGAGATCCACTTCTTCGCGGTCTTCCAGGCCAAAATGCAACCGCAGATCATTTTGCGAGATGTAGCTGGAGCCGGAACGGATCTCCGATTTCTGTAGGAGATCTCCGGCCCGAACGGTGACTCGGGCCCCCACGGCGAAGCGATTGGACCCGGCGTTTTCGGCTCTGATCCGAATCCAGTTGTTCCGATTTCCTCCGTCGTTTTGCAGTACCATGGGGGCACCGTCCAAATCATTGATGACAATATCGATGTCCCCATCATTGTCCAGATCCCCGAAAGCCGCGCCCCGGCTGACCCGTTTTTCCAGGAGGGCCGCGCCCAGCTGCTCGGCGATCTCCGAAAACGTTCCATCCCGATTGTTCCGGTACAGCAGCTTTCGCTGGGCGTAAGTCGTGCCTACCGGGGCGTGATCGACCTGGGGATAAACATGACCGTTGACGACCAGCAGATCGAGCCATCCGTCATTGTCGTAGTCAAAAAACTCGGTTCCCCACCCGACGTAGGGAATGCTCGCTTCGGCCGTGCGGCTGGCAAAGGACATATCCGTAAAAATGAAGTCGCGATCGTGCCGGTAAAGCGAGTTGTACTGGTCCGAAAAATTGGAGACGAACAGGTCGATCGTTCCATTTCGATCGTAATCTCCGACAGCGATTCCCATGGAGCCCTGCTCGCTTCCGTCCTCTCCTACGGCAGTCCCGGAAAGGAATGCCTGGTCCGTAAAGGTGCCGTCTCGGTTGTTTTGGTAAAGGAAGTTGGGCCGGGCGTCGTTGGCCACGAAAAGGTCGATCCAGCCGTCCTCGTTGACGTCGGTCCAGATGACGCCTAGGCCGTAATGCCCTTCCTGATCGCTAACGCCGGCCCCTTGAGAGACATCCGTGAAGCTACCGTCCCCGTTGTTGCGGTAGAGGACATCCCCGGCCCCGGGAAGCCCTCGCGGGCCACACTGAACCGGGATGCCCCGGTACTGGCACAGCGGGCCCTTGCCGAACTCAGCTAGATCCTGCAGCTTGAAGTCGACGTAGTTGGCGGCGAAAAGATCCAGATCCCCGTCGTTATCGTAATCGCCGAAGGCGCAGCCTGTGGACCAGCGATCATCCGCCACACCGGCCTCTTGAGCGACCTCGATGAAGGTCCCATCTCCGTTATTTCGATAAAGTTTGTTCGCTCCCAGACAGGTCACATACAGGTCGGGCTGGCCATCGTCGTTGTAATCCCCGACACAGGCTCCCATTCCCCATCCCGGGTAGCCGACTCCGGCGCGATCCGTCACGTCGGTAAAGGTCCCGTCCCGATTGTTCCGGTAAAGTTCGCTCTTCGAGCTTCGGGGCCGATCGGCCGTGTCCACGGTGAGGGAATTGACGAAATAGATATCCAGCCAGCCGTCATTGTCGTAGTCGATGAGCGCCACACCCCCGCTCATGGACTCAACAATGTATTTCTTCTCGGGAGCCGAGCGGTGATGAAAGGTAATTCCCACCTTGCCGGTGATGTCGACAAACCGGACAGCATTGGCGAAAAGGGGTAGGTGAAAGAGCAGAGAACAAATAATAGTCAAGACAATGAGAATCATAGGGGCCACCCAACGGACCGCCGGCTGCAGCGCGCTCCTCGCGCCGCAGCGGTGGGAACCCCGTACAATCTACTCCAATCAGCAAATCACGGCAACCCGCCCCAGTAACCACTCAGTGAAGCAGAGGAAGGGGGACCTCCAAAAACCGTACTCCAAACGTAAAGTGAATAGAAAATCCGTGTAACAGAGTTCCTTACAACTGGTTGTAAGAATTCTTGCGGGGATTCTCAGCAGGAAAACTATTTGGAGTACGGCTTTCTGGTGCCCGTCAGAGGATTTTCCCCAGAATACGCGAGAGACCCGGCGCCAGAGGCGGCCGGATTTAACTTCGCCACAAAGACATCATCGCCGGTGCTCCGTTTAGTGTCCTGCAACGGATTCTTTGTCGGGAAGTCCTCCGAATTAGTACGTCCCGTCACGTAAACATTCCCAGTGGCGTCAACGGCGATGGCTTCACCCGACTCGCCAGTACTACCAGAGGGATTCTATTAACAATATTACCCTGGGATCCTCGTATAGCTCGCTGCGCTTTCTGAGCTTCTGGAAGAAAAGGGTCAGGTGCACGGAGCGAAGAGGGGCTTCAAAACCATGGAGTACACCGGGCCGGACAGGGTCGTTCTGATCTACGAACTGCCGCTGGCGGAAATCCTGACGGACTTCTTCGATGCCCTCAAGAGCCGGACCCGCGGCTACGCTTCCTTTGGCTATGATTTTTTGGGATATCGGGAGGGAGATCTGGTCAAGCTCGACATCCTGATCAACCGGGAGCCCGTGGATGCCTTGAGTTTCATCTGTCATGGAGATCGGCCTTACTATCGCGGCAAGGCTCTGGCCGGCCGCCTGAAAGAGGTGATTCCCCGACAGCTCTTCGAGATTCGCATTTAGTCGGCCCTGGGATCGCGCGTGATCGCATCGGAGAGAATGCCGCCGCTGCGCAAGGACCTGACGGCGAAACTTTACGGAGGCGACGTCACCCGCAAGCGCAAGCTGCTGGAGAAACCAAAAAAAGGCAAGCGGCGGATAAAAGCCGTGGGCCGGATCGAGATTCCCCA
>JALLOM010000365.1 GCA_027717865.1 Acidobacteria bacterium AH-259-O06
CACTGTACGGGATTCTGTGGTCGAAATGTGGTACAAAATCAGTCTTGGCACCCGCTGGCACTTATGTTTTCGACAGACCCGAAATAATTTGACAAGACCAAAGAGGAGATCGGACTATGGCAGACTCAATCGCCCGCAGAAACTTTATCACCAGCTCAATTATCCTGGCCGCAGCGGCAGGAGCCGGCACGGCCGCTGCCCCGGCCACGGGGAAGAAGCAGGAGTTTTATGAACTCCGAGTCTACCGCGTCAAGAACAGGGACAAGCAGAAATTGGTCAGCGGCTACCTGGAAAAGGCGCTGGTACCGGGCCTGAACCGCCTGGGCATCAATCGGGTCGGCGTGTTTACCCTGATGGAGAGCGCGGATGATCCCGCGCTCTTCATGCTGATCCCCTATCCCACCCTGGAACATTTCGCTGGCCTCAACCCGAAGCTGGAGGCGGATTCAGCCTACATGGCAGCGTCAAAGGATTTCCTGGCAAAGCCAAAGGAGGACCCGGCGTTCCAGCGTATTGAGAGCCAGTTTTTCAAGGCCTTTTCCGGGATGCCGGTAATTGAGCTGCCGGCGCAAACCCGCGCCAAAAAGGCCCGGATTTTCGAACTGCGCACTTACGAGAGCCACAACCCGGAGCGCGCCGCCCGCAAGGTTGAGATGTTTAACACCGGCGAGACCCAGGTAATGCGGGAAGCTGAGATGGCCCCGGTTTTCTTCGGGGAAGCGCTCATCGGTGCCGACGTGCCGGAGCTGACCTATATGCTGTCCGCCGATAACATGGCTGCGCACGAGGAACACTGGAAGGCCTTTCAGGCCCACCCGGAGTGGAATCGGATGAAGGGCCTGGCGAAGTACAAGGATACGGTTTCAAAAATCACCAAGTGGTTCCTCGTCCCGACCGCCTATTCCCAAATCTGATCTCGCTGATATCTGAATGATTGGTGGCAGAAATCTGGCTTATTTTGTGCCTATTTCGATACAATAGCGCCGCCATTATGAAAGGCCCAGCCGGTCTACTCGGATTCTGCTTGATCATCGCCTCGGTGGACTGCCGCCCAGCCCCAGAATCACCGCCCCTCAGTCTGGAAGTCGAGCAGATTACCAAAGGACCGCAGAACCATTTTTTCGGCTACATCGGCCATGTACAGAACATTCCGTGGAACGGCTCTGGCCGCTACCTGATCGCCCTTAGGGTGGGCTTCCACGACCGCATGCCCACACCTGATGACCCAGCCGACATCGTACTGCTCGACACCACCAATGGCTACGCCGTTCGCAGGGTAGAGCAAACTCGAGCCTGGAACCCGCAACAGGGCACTATGTTTTATTGGAATCCCGATGCCCCGGAGACGCAGTTCTTCTTCAACGACCGCGACCCGGAAACGAACCGTGTTTTTTGCGTTCTCTACGACATCGAGCAAGCACGCCGCATCCGGGAGTATGCCTTCGAAGACACGCCAATCGGCAACGGCGGCGTCAACCAGAAGGGCGGGTCGTTTGCGGGAATCAACTACGGTCGCCTGGCCCGGTTGCGCCCGGTGACGGGCTATCCAAACGCTTACGACTGGACCGACGGCACGCTGCATCCCGAGAACGACGGTGTCTTCCTGGTAGATGTGACCAGTGGCCGAAAAAGGCTGCTCGTATCCTTTCGTCAGATGCGCGACGCACTGGTCGAAGGCCACCCGCGAGTCGACCGTACAGCGCTTTTTATCAACCACACATTGTGGAATCGTGACGGTGACCGATTGTACTTCTTCGTTCGTGGGAATTTCGGAGACCGTGCTACGCGTGTCAACATACCCATGACGGTTCGGTCCGACGGCAGCGAGCTGACCGAGCAGACCGTCTTTATCGGAGGGCATCCGGAGTGGGAATCAGGAGCTCAGATGATTGGCACCGTCGACAACCGCCTGGTAATTTACGATTCCAGCCAGCAACGAGTTATTGAGGAGCTGGGCACTCCGACAGTCTTTCCCGATCCCGGCAACGACGTGGCTCTTTCTCCGGACGGGGACTGGGTTGTACAAGGCATTGAGGACGGGTCCCGGAATGCCTACGCTGTTTACCGCCGTTCGGACGGAGCTTGGGCACACACGGGATGGTTCGATCAAGGAGATTACGATAGCGGTCCGCTGAGAATCGACGCCGGCCCCAAATGGAACCGCTCAAGCGACCATATCCTCTTCTCGTCTCTGACCAATGACCCCGAGCCGACCCGCCAGCTTTTTCTGATTCGTGTCATGTCTGACAGATGAACTCGAGCGCCCTGAACTACACACCAGCAGCACCCCTACTGCAAAGCTGTCACCGGCAGGGTTGTGAATTGGCCAGCTTCAGTACCGAGTTCCAAGGCGGTCGCAGCCACCTTTCCCCCCGTGACTTGAACCACTAGTGTTCCTTCAAAATCGTCGGTCTCGGCAGTCAGGAACAGCTCGTCTATGAACTGGGCCAGATGTCCGCCTGCCGGTAAGTTTTCGATGGTTTTCGCCCCGTTGGCGACCTCTTGACCCTGCGGGTCCCGCAGCGTCAGGTTGAGCGTTACAGCCTGGCTTTCGGTATTGTGTATCGCGATTCCCGTGTTGATGCCTCCCAACTTCCGACGCACGGGGATAATGAATCCGCTTAAGGGTTGGCTTTTCCCCACTCCTGCGATCCCGGTGTTGGCAATGCTAAACCGCATCACGCCACCCACATTATTGTCGGAAGTTACCACGGCAGAGCCGACAACCAGGTCTCCCTGGCCGTCAGTAGAAATGGTCACTACACCTAGGGGTGCAATGGAGAAATCCACACTGCTTGCGACTTGACCAGCAAAACTCACTGCAAGAGAAAGGCCATTGTCATCCAAAAAGTCGGCTCTGCCGGAAGCGGTGAGGGTAGCCGAGGGGTTGGTCAACAGCAGCTCGGAAGTGAGCCCCTGGCCGTCCCCGAACTGGGCGAAATACATCGCCAGTGAAACCTCTAGCTTCCCAGTAGCGCTCAAGATCTTGTCCTCAGTGTCCTCAACAGGCTCCGCCACCTCCCAATAGTAAACCCTGTACTTATCGTCTCCTAACGCTATTATTGCGGGATCTAATGGTTTGTGGTTTGGGCTCGAAGGACGAATGATGGGATCCTTCCTGAGGTCGAATGTTCGGCCGTCCTCGGACGTCAAAGTGTAGATCCCGTCGGGCAATCCAGCTCCGATAAAGTTGACGGCGACTATCAGAAAGGTCCCGTCAGGGAGTATCATGACCCCAGGGTCCACCATATCAGGTAGGATT
>JALLOM010000366.1 GCA_027717865.1 Acidobacteria bacterium AH-259-O06
AGTAGTGAGTTAGGTGGTCGCGTTGACATGTCTTGAAAGCTCGACTTCGCAAGAGGTTCTGCCAGGAACTTCAAGGCCACTTTCCGATCCAGGGAAGTATCCTCGGCCAGATAGACCTCGCCCATGCCGATTTGGGCGGTGACCTCATACGGGCCGAGGCGGGTGCCGGAGGTAAGAGACATCAGATCAGTTTGTCGGGACGCGCTGTCTCAGTTCTCAGGACGAAACTCCTCAGACCAGTTCTGCACCACGACGAAATGTGAGTCCGTCCCCCTCTCGCTCGGTGCGACTTGAACCGCAACAAAGCGTTGGCCTTCGTTGTCCACGTTGTAGTTTGGAAAGTCTGGTTCGCCCGCCGGAAGCAGTTGTAATCCTATCGGCCTTGCGCTGAAGAGGACTTCGGGATCTCCCAGGCTCAGACTTGGGTCGGTCTCCACGGCTACCACCATCAAAGTGTCCCCCTCCAGATAGAACAGCTCATCGCCTCGGAGACTCCATCTGGGGTGCATTCCGCCATTGACCGACACGTGCCGCTTGTCTTCGCCGCTGGGAAAACGGCTCACGAAGATGTCCCATCGACCCTGCTCATTCGACTGATAGGCCAAGAACTGACTATCGGGTGATATTTGGGGCACGCACTCCTCGAAGCCCGTCTGCAAGAAGGACACGGGGTCGGCCTCCTGCGAGAGGTCGAGATACCAGAGATCGCGGCTCCCCGTTTCTGAATCCACCGAGTGATACGCAAGGTATCTCCCATCGCGGGACCAGTTCGGAGCACGTTCGTGCGATGGGCCGGTCACGAGAGGTTCCACGCCGCTTCCATCCGACGCTACGAGGAAAATGTCATACGAGCTGTCGCGCGTGGATGTAAACGCGATCTGATCTCCAGAAGGTGACCATACTGGCTCGTCATCTTCTGCAAGGTCCTGAGTCACCCGAGTCTTGCTCCCCCGCGCCACATCATGAATCCAGATGTCAACGGCGTCCAACTCCACTCCCTGGACCGCGACTCGACCGCCATCCGGGGATAGCGTGGGCTCCCAAATCTGGTCCTGAGGGGCCACCGATGGTTCCCTCGACCTCGCCGTTCCGATTGACCCACACGAGTTGTTGCCTGTCCTCAAGGACGCCATACACGAGCGTCCCGTCCGCCGACACACTGGGAAGCGACCCGTTGTCAGCGACGCGAAACTGCGCCCCAGTCGGTGCCAAGGACTCGAGGGAAAAGGGAATCGCCCAAATGCCCTCGCTCCTGAACCCCCCACGGCCGTAGAGAATGTGCCCCGAGGGCGAGTACGTGAGTCCATCGATGTTCGGCACGGAGACGATGGGGGTCCGTGTTTCGCCAGACTGAACGACGATTTCCCCGCTGCCGTCCGCTCGAACAATGTGGAACAACAGCGATCCCCCGTCGGGGAGGAAGTGGGGATATTGAAACTGCTCTATTTCCGTAGAATCGGGCGTCATGAACAGTTGAGATTCACCGCCCTGATCGGAGACCTGACTGAGGTCAAGTCCAAGCTGGGCAAGGATGATTGTTCCGCTAGATCCCCAGGTCCCGCCCATGAACCACCCTGGCACATCACAAAGGAGTGCACTTGGACCGCCTTCCGCTGAAACCTTCCTGAGGGATCCTCCCGCCAGGTAACCCACGAAGTCACTGTGCGGCGACCAAAACGGCAGTCTCGCCCCGTCACTATCCAAGATTTCCAGGGGCTCCAATTGATCCAGGTGCTGAATCCACAACTGTCCATTCCGTGTGTACGCCACCATCTGACCGTCTGGCGATACCGCGAGAGTGTCAAACTGGGTCAAGAGACCTGGGAGCAGAAGAGTGAACTTGCGAAGCGGCGGTTCAATCGAGGCAGACCGGATGTTCCAGAGACCCAGGCCCGTCACGAGAATCCCCATGACTAACCCAGCCGCAATCAATGGTATCGCTCGTCGCCACCCCACAGACTGAAGCACAGCAGATATCTCAGCCCCAACCTCGGTCGTTGGCGTCGTCAACGCTTCCTTGACCTCGACTCGCGCATCGCCGATGTGTTGGAGGCGGTCCGTCCGATCTTTCTCCAAACAGCGACGGACCAGCCTTCGGATGGCTGATGGTGTCTGAGGAGGGAGTGCATTGAAGTCGGGTGTGCTCTCTAGCACCTTGGCGAGGCTGTCGCTCACAGTGGGTCCGGCGAACACTTGACGTCCGGTCAACATCTCGTAGAGCACCGCCCCGAACGCCCAAATATCCGTCCGCCTATCCACATGCTCCCCACGGGCTTGTTCTGGACTCATATACGCAGCTGTTCCAAGAATCACTCCGGCACCCGTCATCGCATCAGTCAGGGTCGGTGACTGAGAAATGTCTGTGATAGGAGTCTCGCCTTCCAACGCCTTGGCCAGACCAAAATCCAGGATCTTAACCATTCCCTCCGGTGTGATCTTCACGTTGGCGGGCTTCAGGTCTCTGTGAATGACGCCTTTCTCATGGGCCGCTTCCACACCTTCGGCAATCTGACGGCAGACCTCCAAGGCTTCCTCCACAGGCAGTGGCCCTTTCGCCACTCGCTCAGCCAGTGTTTCTCCCTCGACCAGCTCCAGAACGAGAAAATGAAGGCCATCCGCGTGCTCAAAGCTGTGAATGGCGGCAATGTTGGGGTGATTCAGCGAGGCCAGTAGCTGCGCCTCTCGTTCAAAGCGTGCCAAGCGCTGAGGATCTTGAGTGAACTGCTCGGGCAGAACTTTGATGGCCACTTCGCGCTTCAGAGTGGTGTCCTCAGCCCGATAGACCTCTCCCATGCCTCCTTCGCCGAGCTTTTCCAGGATGCGGTAATGGGAAAGGGTTTTGCCAAGCACGCCTGTCTCCTCCTGTGGCCTGAATTTCTCTGAATGCTACCATTTTTGGATAGAGTTGGATAGCTGCGGGCACATCAATTCGTGTTGAAGGGGTGAAAGGCAGGGGGAATTGGCAAGCTGGGGATACTGCTAAGAACTCCCAGACTGCCTCTTACTGCACTACAATCCTTTGCAAAGTGCCATTTGCTTGCCGCTCCCACACAAAGTACGGAGGTTGCTGTTGAGCAGAGACAGAAATCTGCCCCGAGTCGCTCACCGTGACCGTCAGATTCAGCTGGCCTTGAGTGGCATCACAGGTACAGTAAATTTCAGCTATCTCCGCATACAGATCGAGGGCCGCCTTTCGAGGATGCTTGAAAGTTCCATTCGTTCCCTTGGTTGGACCCTTGTCCCTGATGTT
>JALLOM010000367.1 GCA_027717865.1 Acidobacteria bacterium AH-259-O06
CCTTTGGCGCAGCCGTTTGGCCGCAGTGCTGAGCCGGCACAGCTTTTCAAACGCCTCGTCAATCGACGGTGGTTCACCCATGTCCGGCGCAAACCCACAGTCGGGGTTCACGGCAATACGATCCGGGTTGACAACCTCGGCTCCCGCGGCCCCAATTGATTCAATCTCGTCGATTTCCTGGATGCGCTCGCCGCGCACGTCCACCACGCCCATGCCTACTCCCATGCTGTCGGGCAGCAGCTTCAGGTCACTGACGTCGCCCGTATCTTTGTAGGCAAATTCCAGATTGACGCGGTCGATTTTCGCGTTCACGAGATGGGGAAGAAGCGGCTCGTAATTGCCCGTCACGTCACTCTTGCGCTTGTAGACGCTGTGGCAGCAGTGCAGATGGACCTCGGCATTGAGGCCTTCCAAGATCGTGTTGATGTAACCCACGGCTTCGGGAATCTGCTTGTCCGCGTCCCACCTCCGACGCAGACGATCGTCGTGGGTCTGGCCCATGTCCGTTAATTTTCGATCGCAGAAGTAGGTCAAAGCCGGATCGTCGAGTTGGATAATGTCGATGCCGGCCTGTTCTAGCGCCTTGCATTCGCTGGCCAGAATCTCGGTCAGGTGTTCCATGAAATGCTGTGCCGTCGGGTAAGCGTCTTTGGAAAAATCTTCTTGCCAGTAGCGTATTCCGACCAGAAAGGGGCTGGGCAGGGCAAACTTCGTGACTCGGTCGGTGTGCTTGACGAGAAATCTGGCGTCATTAACGAACACCGGCTCGTTGGCTTGCATCTTGCCGGTTGCGACCAGATGGTATTTTCTCTCACCGGCATGCTCGAAGGGACGAATCTTCTTGAACCCGCCTATGCGCTGCAGAAATTCGTCCACGTAGTGAACGCGTCGCCACTCCCCGTCGCTGATCACGTCCAGGCCCGCTTGCTCCTGCAGACGGATGGCAAAGACCACCATCTCGTTCATCACGGCGTTGAAACGATCCTGCGACATTTCCGAGCGTCTGGCGTGTAAGTCGAGCAGCACCTTCGGCCTGGGCAGCGATCCAATGACCTGGGTGTAAAACGGTGGGAGCTTCTGGGTCTTCTCAGTCCTCATCGCTTTCCTCGCCCAAAGGCCTTACCATGCTCTATGGTAAGGATATGCTTCTTGTTAGGATCTGAACAGACAAAGCTGAGGAGGCTTCCATGCAGAAGATACATTTAAGGACGATGACCTCTGAGGATCGATATGAGGTTGCCGAACTGATCTACAGTTCGATCAATGTCTGGTATCAGAATCACGGTAGGTCTCCTATATTTAAGGGCGGCCCGCGCGTCACACAAGTGTTCTATGACGTGTACAGTGCGCTTGAGCCGGGGTGTGCCGTTGTGGCGGAGAACATTGCAACCGATCGACTCATGGGATCCTGTTTTTATCACCCCCGCAAGCATCATGTTTCGCTGGGGATTATGAATGTCCATCCTAATTATTTTGCTCAGGGGGTGGGTAAAGCCTTGCTGAAGTACATTATGGACTACACAGAGCGCAACGGGTACAAGGCTCTGCGCTTGACGCAGAGTGCCATCAATGTGGATTCGTTTTCGCTGTATAACGCGGCAGGCTTCGTTCCGCGCTGCGCGTATCAGGACATGTTAATCCAGGTTCCTGAGGATGGGATGAACCGAACCGCAGCCGGAATCGACGATGTGCGGGAGGCAGGGCTCGAGGATGTTCCGGCCATGGGGAGCCTGGAGATGGAGGTCAGCGGCATCACCCGAGAGGAGGATTATCGATACTGCATCGAGAACGAGCTGGGGTTCTGGCATGTTTCCGTATATGAGAACCCTGGTGGGGACATCGATGGGTTCATGATCTCCTCAGCGCATCCTGCGCTGAATATGCTGGGACCGTGTGTAGCTCGCTCAGAGAAAGAGGCGGCCGCGCTGGTTTTGTACGAATTAAATCAGCACAAAGGACGCTCTCCGGTTTTTCTCATTCCCATGGAGCGGGAGAAGTTGGTGCGGCAAATGTACCAGTGGGGTGCGAGGAACTGCGAGCTGCACTTTTGTCAGGTCCGCGGTGAGTTCAAGCCGTTTAACGGCATTAGTATGCCGACGTTTCTTCCCGAGACTGGGTAAGCGTTCGATTCATGTGATGCGTGTGCTGATTTAGGCAGGGTTTCCACTGCCAAAAATTAAAAATTTAAGGTCCGACCCCAATGCACTCCATGATAAGCTGTATTGATGGCCTATCCCAAAATCAAAAAGCCGTGGGATCGGATTCCGGAATCTCAGGTGACACCTGAATCTGTCTACATCAACCGGCGTGAATTTGCTAAGAAACTGGGTTTGACGGGCGTCAGTCTGGCGCCCTTCTTCATCGGCCGCTCCCAAGGCGCTGAAACTGCCAGGAGTCCTTTTGTTGCTCCTGGGACTCTTGGTTCTTCCTGTACCGGGCCCTATGGGCACGTAGCCGAGTTCTGGGTCAAGAAATGGGCAGAGCTTTTCCCGGCGGTTCGAAACACTCGATTCCAGGTGAAGCGAACTCTTACAGATGAAAGGATTTTTGCCGGCTACAACAACTTCTACGAGTTCACCGTCACCAAGCAGCGAGTGAAGGATCTGGTTGAAGGCTTTGAGGTGATTCCCTGGGAAGTGAAAATCAGCGGCGAAGTGAAGAAGAAGGGCACTTATGATGTTGATGACCTCATCCGCATGGGTAAGCTTGAAGAGCGGTTGTACCACTTTCGCTGTGTTGAGGCCTGGTCGGCCAACGTCCCCTGGAGCGGATATCCCCTGTCCCAGCTGATTGATAAGCTCAATCCATCGTCACAAGCAAAATACGTCCGCTTTGTCACCGTCTATCGTCCCAATCAGATGCCGGGTCAGAAACGTCAGCGCCAGTACCCGTGGCCCTACTATGAAGCCTTGACCATGGAAGAGGCGATGAATGAGCTTGCCCTGCTCACCTTTGGCGTCTACGGGCATCCTCTCAACAAACAAAATGGTGCTCCGGTTCGCATGGTGCTGCCCTGGAAATTCGGCTTTAAGAACATCAAGTCCATCGTCAAGATTGAGTTCCTCAAACGCCGGCCCAGCACTTTTTGGAGCGACGCTTCTCACGAATACGGTTTCTGGGCCAACATCAATCCAAAATTTGATCACCCGCGCTGGAGCCAGGCCACTGAAACCTTTCTCAACACAGGCCAGCGCATTCCCACCAGGCTATACAATGGCTACGGGGAATACGTCGCTCATCTGT
>JALLOM010000368.1 GCA_027717865.1 Acidobacteria bacterium AH-259-O06
CCCCTGAAGGTCACGTCAAAGTCATGGACTTTGGGTTGGCAAAGCAGCTGGTGCCGGCTGAAGGTATCGGCAGTCAAGAGCAGACGATTACCGCCAGTCTGACCAAAACGGGTGCTGCGCTGGGAACGCTGGCTTATATGTCGCCAGAGCAGCTGCAAGGAGAAGAGACAGACACACGTTCCGACATCTTCTCTTTTGGCATCGTGCTCTATGAAATGCTCACGGGCACAGACCCTTTCAAGAAAGATCGGCCACTGAATACCGCCAGCAGTATTCTCAAAGACGATCCACCGCCCTTATCCCGATACCTGGACGAGGTCCCTTCGTTTCTCCCGCACACGGTGAGGAAGATGCTGGCTAAGGAGCCAGATCGGCGTTACCAGCTCATTCATGACGTGCGAGTGGATCTAGAGGAGCTAAAGGAAGGGTCCGACTCCACGCTAGTTTCTCAACTCCCCGACGTGAAGCCGGCTCACGGATGGACTCTGGGCTTGGTCTTGGCGCTGGCCGTGGTGAGCGTGGGGACAGTTGTGACGCTCTGGCTCACTCGATCCCTGGAACCGCCTCCGGAGTCAGCCCCCCTCCGACTGGAAATCAACGTGTCCGGTGAAGAACCCTTGCACACCACCTGGGGGAACTTTGCTGCGCTCTCACCGGACGGAAAGCGGCTAGCGTTTGTGACGACGGAGGCCGACCGGCCGCAACTTCAGTTGCGTTCCCTGGACCGCCTGGAATCGGAGATGATTCAGGGGACCGAAGGAGCCCACGCTCCTTTCTTCTCACCTGACGGGCAGTGGCTGGGATTTTTCACAGGGAGTGACGGGAATGTCGAACTCAGGAAAGTATCCATTTCCGGCGGGACTCCCTCGACTTTGGGTCGGGTTGATCTCGGTTATCTAGGGAGAGCGGATGAGGGCCGTGGCGCCACCTGGGGTCCGGGGGGAACCATCGTTTTTGCTCAGAGCCAAAGGAGTCTGATGAGGGTGTCAGCAGCCGAGGGGACACCCGAGGAGTTGACCCGCTTGCAAGAGGGCGAGACCGGCCACTCCTGGCCCCAGTTTCTGCCGGGAGGCCGCCATGTGCTTTTTATCTCCAGCACTGCCAGCGATAGCCGCATCGAGGTGGTGGAAGTCCGGACCGGCCAGCGCAAGGTCATCCACCGTGCAGGACGGTATCCACGATACGCAGCGTCAGGACATCTTCTGTATGTGGATGGCAGCACACTTTTTGCCGCACCTTTTGACCTGCAGGGCTTGGAGATGACCGCCGAGCCGGTGCCGGTTCTGCAGGACGTGATGCTGGATGATTACGCCACGGGTGCGGCCCACTATGACGTATCCGCGAACGGAACCCTTGTCTATCTGACTGGGACTGCTTCTCAAAGCCGGTATTTGGTTGAGTGGAAGGACCGGGAGGGGAAGACGCAACCGCTTCTGAGTGTTCCCAACGATTACCGCTATGTACGTTTCTCCCCGCATGGTCGCCAGCTGGCCGTGGAGATTTACGATGGGATCCAGATCGACATCTGGGTGTACGAATGGGAGCGGGATACGCTATCCAGACTGACCTTCGATCCTGCTCTCGACGGTCTTCCAATCTGGTCGCCGGATAGCAGGGGTTTCGTCTTCTTCTCCCCCAGGGACGGTGAAGGGATTTACTGGAGACGGTCTGACGGGAGTGGTGATGCCGTGCGGCTGACACAGAGCAAGATTCGACAGTTACCTTACTCCTGGCACCCCAGTGGAAAGTTTCTGGCTTTCTGGAAGATCAACCCGGAAACTGGTTTGGACATCGGAATTCTTCCCTTGGAGGGCGACAGCCAGTCGGGATGGAAGGCCGGAGAACCGACAGACTTCTTGAAGACTCCGTTCAATGAGGCAGCCCCGGCCTTTTCTCCCGATGGCAAGTGGCTCGCCTACCAGTCCGATGAATCGGGCAGGTCTGAAGTTTACGTCCGTCCTTTTCCCGGCCCGGGAGGCAAGTGGCCGATCTCAAACGGTGGAGGGTTTATCGCAGCCTGGTTCTCCAACACCCGGGAGTTGTTTTACCAGAAGGATGACCAATTCATGGTGGTCCCTTACACGGTCGAAGGAGGCTCCTTTCGAGCCGGAAAGCCACGCTTATGGACAGAAGGGAAGTTTTCACTGCGGCGAGGTCTTCGCAATTTTGATCTGCATCCGGACAGTGAGCGCATTGCTGTGTTTAAGGCTGCGCAAGACCAAGTAGAAGAAAGAACGGACCATGCGGTCCTGATCCTGAACTTCTTCGAAGTGCTGCGGCAAGAGCTGGAAGGTAAGCAGTCCGAATGAGGGCCGGACGGGTAGCCTCTCCTGCTGACCTTTTCGACATCCGATAAGCCTGAAAACAGCCTGAGATTAGAGCCGCTTCCTGAGACTTAAATCGACTCGTGAGAATCAAAAGATGGCACCAATATGACACCGGCTATGAAACGGCAACTCAGCAAAGATCTGTAAACTATGGAATAACAGAAGCTTACAAGGATGTATTGAATCCAGAGGACGGCAGACACATTAGGTGACTTGCATGTGCTGTCGATGGAGGGGGAGCCCACCGCGGAGCCGCTTCTCCAGACGCAGTTTAGTGAAACACGTGCGACGATCTCACCCGAGGGCGGCTGGATGGCGTACATGTCCAATGAGTCGGGGCAGTGGGAAGTCTTTGTTCGGCCTTTCCCCAATGTGGACGAAGGAAAGTGGCAGATCTCAAGCGATGGTGGAGTCGCGCCCGTCTGGGGACCGGATGGGCAAGAGCTGTTCTACCGCAATGGCGAGACCATGATGGTGGTCCGCATCAAAACCGAGCCCATCTTCACGGCGGGCAACCCCGAAGTTTTGTTCACGGGAAGGTATTTTACTGGTGCCGCTCGACATTACGACATTTCCGCGGACGGCCAGCGATTCCTGATGATCAAGGAAGGCGGGCAGACAGAGGAGACGTCAGCACGCGACGAATTGATCATCGTCCTCAACTGGTTCGAAGAGCTCCAGCGCCTGGTGCCCACAGGGGAGTGACTCCAGCTTCAGCACGCTAGAATGGCCCCATATACTGGAGAGTGAGCATTGATTGGGAAGACCATCTCTCACTACAAGATCCTGGAAAAGATAGGCCAAGGAGGCATGGGCGAAGTCTTTCTGGCCCAGGATACTTCACTGGATCGGAAAGTGGCCTTGAAGTTTCTGCCGGACTTCATGCAGGAAGACCCCACGGCCA
>JALLOM010000369.1 GCA_027717865.1 Acidobacteria bacterium AH-259-O06
CGGGTGACGCCGTGGGCAAGATGCGCTCGAGGTGCAACCCCGACTTCTCGAAGAGAGCGGCGAACTCGGCTGCGGTCCGCTCGCGACCTCCGGGGGCCATGACCAGCATCTCGAGGTCCAGCAACTTCGCAAGGTCAGCCTCGGGCCCGTCCACCACCACATGGTCGACCACCAGGACCTTGCCGCCGGCCGCCAAGGCCTTCCGGCAGTTGGAGAGAATCTGCACCGAGCGCTCATCGTCCCAGTCGTGAATGATGTGCTTCATGATATAAGCACCGCCGCCGCCGGGGACGCCATCGAAAAAACTTCCCGCTCGGATCTCGATGCGCTCGCCAGAGGGGTTCCCACCGAGTTGCTCTTCCGCCCCCTCGATAACCTCTGGCAGGTCGAAGAGGATGCCGCGCAGATCGGGGTTGGCCTCCAGGATGGCGGCCAGAAGCGCACCATGACCGCCACCGATGTCCACCAGCGTCCCAATACCCAAAAAATCGTAGGCTTCCGCGACCGCCCGCGCCGTGAAGGCGGAAAAGCCCGTCATCGCGTCGTTGAAAATCGCACCCTGATCGGGATGCTCGCCGAAGTAATCGAAGGGGTTCATCCCGTAGAAGTGCTTGAAGGCGGCATCTCCCGTCCTCACGCTATGTTCGAGGCGCCCCCAGGGGTCCCAGGTGGATTCCATCCCGATGAAACGGGCCATGCCGCGCTGGGAGCCTTGAACCCCGTCGCGCAAGAGCTTGGAAAGCGCCGTATTGGCAAAGGCGCGATCCGAGGTTTCAGTAAAGACCCCTACCGAAGCCAGGGCTCTTAGAAGTCGATAGAGGGCGTCAGGGTTCGCTTTCGTTTGCTCGGCGATCTTTTCCGCCGCAACTGGACCCTCCGCCAGGCAGTCGGCCACGCCTAGGCTGGCCGCCACGGAGATGGCTTGCGAGACCCATTTGCCGGTGAGCATCTTGAGAAGAAGCTCTTGGGGCTCGGGCTCTTCGACCGGTGCTTGCGTCATGCTCTCCTCCTTGTCGTGGGCTCGACAGGATAGCATATCGGGCATCGACCCGCCAGACAGGGACCACCGAGAAAACTGGGGGCTTCGGCGCTTCAGAAGGTAGACGGGCGGTTCCAGGCGGAGGCGGGCGCTCCCCCCGTGAGGGCAAGGGGCAATCGGCGCCCCTCACCCAGGAAGGACATTACTTCTTGCGAGAGAGGAAGAAGGCGTTGGTCCCCATCTTCTCATCGCCCTCGTAAACGGCCCAGGCGAGCTCGAGCGCGTCTTGCCCCACGAGTCGGATCTCGCCCTCGTGAACGTGCAGGTCATCCTCGGACTTCAAGTTGGTGGCACCCGTGAAGACGAAGCGCAGGGTGCTCGTCGTGGAGTTCGCCGTATCAAGCTTCATCTCCGGCTGATTGCCGAGAATGTAGTAGTGTTTGCGCACGAGGTTGTCCCCGTCCATGTGGTAAACCGAGACCATCTCGTCTTCCCCACCCGGATGCACTCTCTCGATGAGGATGGTTCCGTTGGTAGTGACCCGGTAGCTCACGGCGTCGGGAGGGCCATCTTTGCGGGTGTGGGTCCCTTCCCAGTGCCCGGCAAGCTTCTTGAGCTCCTCGAAGGTGGCCTCCGGGTCGACGCCCTTTTCCCCCGACTCTTCGGAGGCCGCAACGGCCAAGAGGCCGAAAACAAAGATCGCCACAAAGGCGAGCCCGCCTGCCGTTAAACGACCAAGATTCTGAACTTGACGAAATTGCTGGCTCCTCATTCTCCTTTTTCCTCCTCTTAACGGCTCGGAGCTTCGCGCGCCCTCCAGAACATATGCGCCCGGCCTCCAAAAGTCGCCGTAAAAAAACGATCAGGCTCCCTCACTCGACCCTCGAGCCGTAGACGTAGTCGTTCACCAGGTTCTCCAGCGCCTCCTGCCGCCCGCTCACCATCCGGGGCTCACCTTCGGAAACCGCCCAGTCCTCGAGCTCTGGAAAGGCGGTCTCGCGGGCCAGGATCTTCCGCCCCATCTCGGTCTTCCGGTACCCGGCATAGCGCTCGTCGAGGGGCTTCCCCAGCACCCCGTCCCGCATCATCTTATCGGCGATGAGGAGCGCCCGGGCAAAGGTATCCATCCCCCCGAGATGGGCGTGAAAGAGGTCCAGGGTGTCGAAGGATCCCCGCCGGACCTTGGCGTCGAAGTTGAGGCCACCGTCCCGGAGACCCCCCTGCTCGAGGATCACCATCATGGCCATCATGGCGCTCGCGAGATCGGTGGGAAACTGATCCGTATCCCACCCCAGGTTCGGATCGCCGCGGTTGATATCGAGGCTCCCGAGCCTTCCGGCAATGGAAGCCGTCAACAGGTCGTGCTCCCAGGTATGGCTGGACAAGGTGGCGTGGTTGCACTCGATGTTCAGCATGAAGCGCTCGATGAGATCGAACTCTCTCAGAAACCCCAGGGTCGTGGCCGCATCGAAATCGTACTGGTGGGTCGACGGCTCCAGGGGCTTGGGCTCGATGAGAAGCGTGCCCTCGAACCCGGCATGCTCAGCATAATCTGCCGCCATGTGCAGGAAGGCCGCCATTTGCTCCCGTTCCTGCTTCATGTTCGTGTTCAGAAGGGTCGAATAGCCCTCCCTTCCGCCCCAGAAGACGTAAGCCGTGCCTCCGAGCTCCACGGTCGCGTCCATGGCACGGCGAACCTGGGTCGCCGCATGCGCGAAGACCAGCGGATCGGGGTTGGTGGCGGCCCCGTGGGTGTAGCGGGGATGGCTGAAGAGGTTGGCCGTTCCCCAGAGGAGCTTCACACCCGCCTCCTCCTGCATCCGGGCCGCCTTCTTCACCATGTGGTCCAGATTGCTTTGGGTCTCGGCGGGGGTCTCACCCTCAGGAGCCACGTCACGGTCGTGAAAGCAGTAGTACTCGACCTCGAGCTTCCGGAAGAGCTCGAAGGCGGCTTCCATGGTCGACTCGGCCGCGGCGAGGGGATCGGCCTCCCGTCCCCAGGGTCGTACGAAGCTCGCTCCGCCAAAGGGATCGGACCCCGTGCCGCGGAGGGAGTGCCAGTAGCAGACGGCGAACTTCAAGTGCTCGCCCATGGTCTTTTCGCCGACCTTCCGGTTGCGATCGAAATACTTGAAGGCGAGGGGGTTCTTCGACTCCGGCCCCTCGTATTTGATGGGATCGGAAACTTCGGGAAAGTAAGTCTTCATTTTCGATCCTTCCTCCCTCCGG